>CADBOY010000146.1 GCA_902796405.1 uncultured Lachnospiraceae bacterium
AGGAAGAGGAGAGAGAAAAGCAGCACCAGAGGGATACACAGGGGAAGAAAAAACACAGATAAGATCCGAGGGCGGCTCTGCCGCTCGCAAGGTCCGGATCTGACCGGCGGCCGGTCAGACGGAGCCGTGAACCCGGCGACAGGTACCGCCGCGTACAGCAGGAAGTAAAACGAAAATGAAGGGAGTTAACAACCATGGCTTCTATCTCGTTTAAAAATGTGACAAAAACCTATGAGGGAGCGAAGTCGCCAGTCGTTCCGAACCTGAATCTGGAAATCAAGGATAAAGAGTTTGTTATCCTGGTCGGACCGTCCGGCTGCGGAAAATCGACGACTCTCCGCATGATTGCCGGCCTGGAGTCCATTACCAGCGGCGATCTTTTCATCGGCGACCGCAGGGTGAATGACATCCCGCCGAAGGATCGTGATATCGCGATGGTTTTCCAGAGCTATGCTCTGTATCCGCACATGACGGTTTATAACAATATCGCCTTCGGACTGCAGCTCCGCAAGTACGATAAAGCAGAGATTGACAAGAGAGTGCATGAAGTCGCCAAGGTTCTTGACCTGGAGCATCTGCTGAACCGGAAGCCGAAGCAGCTGTCCGGCGGCCAGAGACAGCGTGTCGCACTCGGACGTGCCATGGTCCGCAACCCTGCCGTCTTCCTTCTGGATGAGCCGCTGTCCAACCTGGATGCCAAGCTCCGTACATCGATGCGTTCTGAAATCACCAGACTGCACCGCCGTCTGGACACAACCTTTGTCTATGTTACCCACGATCAGACAGAGGCCATGACGATGGGCGATCGGATCGTTGTGATGAAGGACGGACAGGTTATGCAGTTCGACACCCCTCAGGTTCTCTATGATTCTCCGGATAATCTGTTTGTTGCCGGATTTATCGGCAGCCCGCAGATGAACTTCCTGGATGCGGAGATCACCGAGGAAGGCGGAAAGATGTATGCCATCGTCAAGGGAGAAGAGACGAACAAGCTCGAGATCCCGGCCTTCAAGCAGGCGGCGCTGAAGCCTTATGTCGGCAAGACTGTGACACTGGGTATCCGTCCGGAGCACTTTGAATCCGTCGATCAGGTAAAAGAGAACAATTACCTGACGGTGAAGGTCGATTTCCGGGAACTTCTCGGAGCGGAATACAATCTATATGTCTATCTCGGCGATGTGAAGGCGATTGTTCGTATGCCTTCCAAGCTGAGGATCCCGGAGGAGGATGTCATCAAGATTCCGGTCACCCTGGATCTGATGCATTTCTTCGACAAGGAGACAGAGCAGGCGATTACGCACTGAGAATGGTACAAAGATTATGGATTACGGCGCGGAGCTCATCATCGGGCTCCGCGCTTTTTTGCGCAAAAGCGTCATATGATTTGTTTGCTGCGTACAAAGCAAGAGGCGCTGCTGTGTGGTGCAGCGCATGGATTCGTGGTAGAATGGTAAAAGTGCGCTGGGCAGAACCATACGGTGCTGTCGCGCCCTGTGATCCAGCCAGCGGCTTGACTTGATGATGCTTTCCGGATTGGAATGGGCAAAAACGGGAGGAGAACTTACGATGGAGAACCTGATATTCAGCTTAGATGCCACCATACCGATCTTTCTGGTCATGGTGCTGGGGATGTTCCTGCGCAAGCTGGGGCTGCTGGAGGAAAAGGTCAACAGCGCGCTCAATCGTCTGGTTTTCAAGGTCTTTCTCCCCGTTCTGCTGTTCAATGATCTTTCCCAGCAGGATTTCGCATCTGCCTGGAATGGGAAGTTTGTGCTGTTCTGTGCCCTGGTGACACTGGCCAGTATCGCGCTGGCGGCTCTGATGTCCCGGCTGGTCTGCCACAGCAGGCCGGAGCGGGGAGAGTTTATCCATGTTTCCTACCGCAGCTCCGCGGCAATCCTGGGTATGGCATTCATCCAGAACATCTACGGAGAGGGAAATACCGGAATGGCGCCGCTGATGATACTCGGAAGCGTACCGCTGTACAATGCGTTCGCCGTTCTGGTTCTCCTGCTCACGGCAGAGGATAAGGAAGAAGAGAAAGGGGCCGGCGCTGACGCAGAAAGAGAACGGACAGCGGGCACAGGCGGTAATGAGGCGGATTCGCCGCAGCATGGCGGAAGGAGGAAGAGAAGCGGTCATCCGCTGCTTGCCCGGACGCTGAAGGGGATCGTTACCAACCCGATCATCATCGGAATTGCGGTCGGTCTGATCTGGTCGGTGCTTGCGATCCCGCAGCCGCAGATCATGCAGTCAACGCTCCACTACATTGGGCAGCTGGCAACGCCGCTAGGTCTGCTGGCGATGGGCGCAAGCTTTGAATTCCGGAAAGCGAAGGGAGAGCTGAAGCCGTCGATTGCCGCGGCATTTAATAAACTGATTCTCTTCTGCGGTCTTTTCCTGCCTCTGGCTGTGCGGCTGGGATTTCGCGGCCAGGAGATCGTCGCTCTTCTGGTGATGATGGGATCGGCCACGACGGTAACCAGTTATATTATGGCAAGAAATATGGGACATGAAGGGACACTGACTTCCAACACGGTCATGATCACCACCCTGGGATGTTCGGTCACGCTGACGTTTTGGCTCTGGCTGGTCAAGACGCTGGGAGTGATATGAATGACGGCTTGTCATTAATCCCGTTTAAACAGAGGTTGAATCATGCACAAAAAGCGATGGAAAAAAGTGCTGATGATTGCCGCCGCCCTGCTTGCTGTTATTGTCATCAGCATGTGTTACATTGGCTATAACAGGCTGCATACATTCACTCTTTCCGGCCACGGAAAAGTGAAAGAGGAACAGATACAGCCTGTCTGGGGAAGCGTAAAAGTCATTGGTACTGCTGATACCAGTGTTATTTTTACAGATGTGGAAAGTGGGAAAACTTATGAAATCGGTTATATTACGCCGGGAACAGTAGGTTCTGTCAAACTTGAACCGGGAAAGTGGTACAAGGTGGAAGGAGAAGGAAAGCTAACGGTAAGGCCAGTCAATCTTCGCACAGAATAAGAAATTTCAGATTGCTGACATAAGAAACTGGATCTCTTGTTCCGTCAGAATGATCTTATGAAATATTATCTTCTGACCAGACTGATAAAATAAGAAGGATTGAAAACAAAAATGCAGAAAACGCCCTCCGCCACATCGGCGGAGGGCGTTTGATTATAGTGACTTTTTCTATTGGTGATCAGTCGAAACTGTCGGGCAGTTCCAGGCTGTGCTCCTTGTTCAGCTTGCGGCAGATGGAGACGAATGTTTCCAGCGGAACGCCATGTACCTGTGTGTTCACGCCGCGGACATTGACGGAAACAGTGCCATTTTCCGCCTCCTGATCGCCGAGGACGAGGATGTAGCAGTCCTTCTTTGTCTTGTAGTACTTGATCTTCTTCTGCATGTTCTGATCCGTGTAATCGGTCTCCACACGGACACCCGCTTCTCGAAGAGCCTCCTCGACCTTCTGCGCATATTCATTGTGCGAGGTGCGGATCGGAACAATGCCGACCTGCAGCGGATTGAGCCAAAACGGAAGATTTCCTTTGAAGTTCTCGATCAGGATCCCGATGAATCTCTCGACGGATCCGAAGATCGCGCGGTGGATCATGACAGGGCGGCGCTGCGAGCCATCCTTCGCGATATACTTCATGTCAAAATTGAGCGGCAGCTGGAAATCGAGCTGAATGGTGCCCATCTGCCATTCGCGGCCCAGAGCATCCTTCATCTTCAGGTCGATCTTCGGGCCATAGAACGCGCCATCGCCCTCATTGACTTCGAAGCCGCCTTCTCCGTAGACATCGAGCAGAATCTCTTTGAGATCCTCCTCTGCCTGATTCCAGACCTCGATATCACCCATATAGTCATCCGGCCGGGTAGAGAGTTCGGCCGAATAGGTAAGACCGAAGGTGCCGTAGATCTCCGTCGCGATGCTCATGATGTCCTTGATCTCATCGGCGATCTGATCCTCTGTCACAAGAATATGGGCGTCATCCTGATGGAATTCCTGCACGCGAAGCAAGCCGTTCAGTTCGCCGGATTTCTCCTTGCGGTGGATGACATCAACCTGGGCAATGCGGAACGGAAGATCTTTATAGGAGCGGGAGTCGCGCATATAGACCTTGATGGCATTCGGGCAGTTCATCGGCTTGAGCGCCATGGTATTCGGGTCTTCCAGATCTTTGCCGGGGACAATGAACATGCCGTCCATATAGTGCCCCCAGTGTCCGGAGGTAACCCACAGCTCCTTCTTGGAGAGCACTGGTCCCATAATCTCCATGTAGCCGTGCTTCTCATGGATGCCGCGCCAGTAGTCAAGAAGAGCGTTGTATGTCTTCAGTCCGCGCGGAAGCCAGTAGGGCATGCCGGGTGCCGTCTCATCAAACATGAACAGATCGAGAGCCGGTCCGATCTTCTTGTGATCCCGCTCGGCGGCTTCCTTCAGCCAGGCCAGATGATCCTTGAGGCCCTGCTTGTCCGGAAATGCGTACAGATAGATCCGCTGCATCATGTCGCGATGCTCGTCGCCTCTCCAGTAAGCGCCGGAAGCGGAGCGGATCTGAAATGCCGTGCCCAGAAGCTCACGGGAATTGGAGACGTGAGGTCCGCGGCAGAGATCCACATAGTCGTCGCCCGTCCAGTAGACCGTGATCTTCTCGTCTTCGGGGAGATCCTGGATGAGCTCGGTCTTGAACTTCTGATCACGGAAGAGCTCAAGAGCTTCTTCCCGGGTAACTTCCTTGCGCGTCCAGTCTTCCTTGCGCTTCAGAATCTCATGCATCTTGTTCTCGATGGTCTTGAAATCTTCCTGAGTGACGGTGCGCGGTAGCACGAAGTCATAGTAGCATCCGTCCGCAATCTGCGGGCCGATGGCGTACTGGACGTTCTCTTTGCCAAAGATCTCAATAACCGCTTTGGCGAGGATGTGAGCCAGAGAGTGGCGGTACACAGCGAGAAATTCTTCCTGTTCCATGGGTGTCTCCTTTTCTCCCGCATCTGGCGGGCTGTTTTTCTTTGCGTCGCAGACCCTTGCGTCATATAAGAAAAGCGCCCTTTAAGCTTTCGCTAAAGGGCGCTGATATGCGCGGTTCCACCTTTATTGCCACTATTACCGGGAATGCCGGCAGGCAGCCACTTGTTGTGATGATAACGGAATCACCGTGCCGGATTGGGGCCTCTCCGGGGTGGTCTTCACGCACTGTCCTGCCGGGCGGCTTTCAGCACCGGTTTCCCGGGCCTCCCTCTCTGAATCATGCACAGTGGGCTACTTTCCCCATCAACGATTTGATGACTGTCATTATAGGACACGCGAGTTAGTTTGTAAAGCCTGAACTTAAAAATCGAAGAAGAACGGAAAAAGGGAGAAGAAAGTGAAAACGGGAGGAGCGCGAACGACATCAAAGAGAAAACGGAAAATCGGGGGAGTATGAGAATCAGGAAAGAGACAGGCATCCGAAGGAACCTGAAAATCGGGGACAGCATGAGAGTCAGGAAGTATCGGTAGAATAATGAGGGCCAGAAAGAAGAGAAGCATCGGAAGGGCACCTGAGAATCGGAAATGAAGACAAGAAGCGGAAAGAAGATGAATAATCAGAAAGAAGTTTGCGTGCCGGCAGGAAATTTTCATTGACAGGCGACAATACTTCATGTACAATTTATCTGCAATTAAAGATATCTAATTAAAAATGCATCAAACTAATTCGAAAACAGCAGATGCCAGTGTTACAGTAACTCAGCAGATCAGGAGGACGGAAGATGAGTGTGGTCATTATCGGCGGAAATGAGTGTATGGAGCGAAGATACAAGGAACTCTGCGGCAGGCACGGATGTGATGCCAAGGTGTTCTGCCGTTTTCAGGGAGTGATGTCGGACCGGATCGGTCAGCCGGATCTTATGATTCTATTTACGCATACTGTGTCCCACAAGATGGTCCGCTGCGCGTTGCATGCAGTGGATGCCAGCACGACAGTAGTCCGCTCTCACTCCAGTTCCGTTTCTTCTCTGAAGAACATTCTCGAGAACTATGCCTGAGGCTCTTCTTTCCAGAGGAGAGTGTGAGGATGTTATCATCGCAGAGAAAAGATGGTTGATACCAATCCCATCGGAGAGAACTCAGCCGTCCCGGATATCCGCCGCAGCGGGTGCCTGGGGGGGCTGATTGGTTCTCTTATTTTATTTCTGCGTTCCGCTGCAGCGGGTGTCTGTGATGACTGATTTGTTCTTTCTTTTTTTCCTGCGTTTCGCCGTCACCTGATGAAGTGGCTTTCCCCTCTTCGTCAGCGGAAAGGCACTGACAGTTCCAGTCAGCAGATAAGGCTAAGATATCCTGTTTCATTCAGAAGAAAAGGCTCAGACATCCTGTTGCGGCCGGCAGAAAAGGCTTGAATCCTGATATGAATTCTGCTAATATAAAGTTTGCGTTATGCTACCCAGATGCAGGAGGAAGAACATGTTTGATTTCGAAAAGCAACCGGTGATCTCGGTCGATGAATTATCGGATGACAACCGCTATGGCAGGTTTATTATCAAACCGCTCGAGCGAGGCTACGGAACGACACTTGGCAATTCTCTGCGCCGGATTCTGCTCTCCTCGCTGCCGGGAACTGCAGTCAGCCAGGTAAAGATCGAGGGGATCTCTCATGAGTTCTCCAGCATACCCGGCGTGAAAGAGGATGTCACAGATATCATTCTGAATATCAAGAAGCTGGCGATGAAGAACCGGAGCGACGATCCGTCTCCCAAGATGGCCTACATCTCATTTACCGGAGAGGGAGTGGTCACCGCAGCGG
>CADBOY010000147.1 GCA_902796405.1 uncultured Lachnospiraceae bacterium
ACGGGGATGATCTGACAGGAGCCGGCTCCGTCGTGGAAGAGCCGTATGACGATCTGGAAGCCGATCCGAATGATGTGCCGGATCCCTATAGCGATGGAAATGGCGGCGAAGAGACGACGGAAGGCCAGCAGTAAGCGGAAGCTTTCTCTGAGTCAGGATCGGCCAAAGGAGACACATGAAAAGAAACTACAAGTTTGTTCTGTCCTATGACGGAAGCCGGTATTCCGGCTGGGAACATCAGCCGTCCACGGATCTGACGATTCAGGGAAAGCTGGAGAACGTTCTCTCCCGGATGACGGATCAGCCGGTGGAAGTGATCGGCGCGGGGCGCACGGATGCCGGGGTTCACGCGCGCGCGATGACTGCAAATGCGCGGCTTGAGACCTCTCTGACGCCGGAGAAGATCCGGGATTACATGAATCAGTATCTCCCCGATGATATCTGCGTCAGGGAAGTCCGGGAGGCATCGGAGCGGTTTCACAGCCGGTACAATGCGACCGGCAAGACCTACTGTTATACCTGCTATGTCGGTGAGCTCAAGCCGGTATTCCAGCGCAAATACGTCACTGTGCTGAAGGAGGTTCCAGATGTGGACCTCATGCGCCGCGCTGCCGCAGATCTGCTCGGAACGCATGATTTCGCGTCATTCTGCAGCAATCCCCGGATGAAGAAGAGTACGGTCCGCAAGGTGGATGTCATCGATATTGAGAGGAAAGGCTCCTATCTGACCTTTACCTACCATGGGACAGGATTCCTGCAGCATATGGTCCGGATCCTGACCGGAACGCTGATTGAGGTAGGCCTCGGAAAGCGATCGCCGGACAGTATGCCGGAGCTGCTCGAGGCGAAGAAGCGGGCACTGGCAGGGCCGACGATGCCGGCGGGCGGACTGTGCCTGATGAAGGTAGAGTATATGTGAGGCCATCCTGCTGCGAGGCCGGAAAGCAGGAGCTGGATGAAATCCTGAAGCCGGAAGATGAGATCAGGATACGGCCTTCCTGTTGAACTGCCGGAAACCGTAGTACAGGAAGCCCATACCGCTGCGCGGCCGGGAGAATAATGGATAGCGAAGGACCATCAAGAGGAACGGGGAGAAGCGGAGTGAGAAGATCATGAAGGAAATCGTGATGTTATATCATGCCGATGAGTTGGAGACGGAGCGAGTACGCCGCGCCTGCGAGAAGGCCGGAATCGCTTTTACCGCTGCAGGCATCCAGCAGGAGCTGGCTCCGCTGGGCATGATTGCTGGCGTGCGGCCGGAGGAACGTGCCGGCCATACCGGTGCGCTTGCCGGACCGGATCATCCTGGCCTTCTCGGCGGTCTGGGTCAGACGGGAGCAGAGAGGAGCGTACTGCCTCCTCTGCGGGAACCGGTGATCGTCATGGCTGGCCTCTCCGATTCAAAGCTCGATGAGCTTCTTGCGGCCATGCGGAGCGAGCAGTGCCGGACCAGTTTAAAAGCCGTGCTCACCCGATACAATGCAGACTGGAATGTCCGCGAACTTGCGGTTCAGCTGACGGCAGAGAGAAAGGCGGTCGGACAGGGGAGACGGATTCATGGCATCTGACGGGAGGCGGGAACATTCTGGAGAAACTGCATTCTCGCGGGTGCGCTGCATTTCCCGCAATGCTGCCCGAAACCGGCAGGCTGCGGCAGAACACGGGAACACGGGAAACACCAGCGGGCGGGTTGACATGGCTGTCCTGCCGCCATATAATAGCAACGAGCCAGAAAATTCGATATGCTTCCGTGTGTGAAGCATATTTTTTTCCACGTGACGTTAGCACTACTTGATGATGAGTGCTGACAGCCACGCAAGGAGGCGTTCCATGATGATAGCACCTTTTTATGATCTAGTGATGATCCCTGGAGTACTGATGGTTTTTCAGGGAGGGTATTTTCGGGACATGACGCAGAGTGATCCGAAGCCGGGAGATGCGGTCCTGTTTCCCATGCTGAAGGCAGAGAAGAACCGGGAAGAGATGACCCCGGACGATTTCTACCCGATCGGCATTACGGGTAAAGTGGAATCCGTGGACAAGGAAGGGAACGTAGCGGTACGGCTCGGCAGCAGAATTACGATCACTTCTCTCACGGTGACAGGAGATCAGATTTCCCTCGAGGGAAATGAGCGTCCGGAGACCGACGACCTCAGTGCTGAGGAGGAGCAGAAAAGCTTCGGAGAGATGAAGCAGGCGCTCCTGGCATTTACGGAGGACAAGCAGTGGGGTCTGCTGGTGCGCGGCTACATTCGGCAGTGGAAGAACTCAGCAGATATGATCACCTCTCTGTCCCGGCAGCTGAACATCAGCAACGACGAGAAATACCAGATCCTCGCGGAGGATTCCCGGAAAGCACGGCAGGAGAAGATCGAGCACGTATTCTATGAGTTTCTCGAGCTGGCCCGGCTCTCAAACGAGGCGCAGACCGCCCAGCAGGAATCCAATGAGAAAATCTACAGGGAAGACGCGATCAAGAAGCAGATCTCCTATCTGCAGCAGCAGCTGGATGAGATGCACCCCGAGAACGTGACGGATGTGAGGCGCTTTGAGAAGAAGATCGAAGAATCCGGCATGAACAAGACGGCCCGGGCAGAAGCGGACAAGATCCTGAACCGCATGAAGCAGGAAGGAGAGAACAGCCATGAATACGGCTCTCTCTATGAGTACCTGGATTTCGTGACCAGTCTGTCCTGGAAGAAAGGGCAGGCGGAAGCCATCGACCTCGATGAGGCAGAGAAGGTGCTGGATGAGGATCATTTCGGAATGAAAAAGGTCAAGCAGAGAATCCTGCAGCAGATTGCCGTCATGAATCTGAACCGGCGTCAGTCCGGATCGATTCTTCTGTTTGTCGGCGCTCCGGGCACCGGCAAGACGAGCATCGGTCAGAGCATCGCCAGAGCCCTGAAGCGGTCCTACGTGCGTGTCAGCCTGGGCGGTGTGCGCGATGAGGCCGATATCCGCGGCCACAGACGCACCTACATCGGAGCGATGCCCGGCCGGATCATGGAGGGAATGAAGCAGGCAGGGACGACCAACCCGGTGATGGTTCTCGATGAGGTGGACAAGCTGGCGCACGATGCCCTGGGCGATCCCGCGAGCGCTCTGCTTGAGGTGCTTGATCCAGAGCAGAACAACACATTCACCGATCACTATATGAATGTTCCCTACGATCTGTCCGATGTTCTGTTTGTCTGCACGGCCAATACGACGGATACGATTCCGGAGCCGCTTCTCAACCGTATGGAGATCATTCCTTTCCCGGGATATACGGCGACCGATAAATTTCAGATCGCGCGGAGACATCTCCTGCCGAAGGCGATGAAGACAATGGGGATCCGGGCGCAGAATCTGAAGGTGACCGATGCGGCGCTGCGGGTGATTATCTCGGATTACACCATGGAGTCCGGAGTCCGCGGCCTGAAGAAATGTCTGGATACGCTCTGCCGGGCCGCTGCTGTCAAGCTGGTCCGGGGGGAGCAGAAGTCTCTGACCATCAGCCCGAAGAGGCTGCCGAAGCTGCTCGACATGAAACCGATCCGGCACGAGGTCATTCTGCGCGATCCGCAGCCTGGTGTTGTGACCGGCCTGGCATGGACGCAGGCCGGTGGGGAAATTCTGTTCATCGAGGCGCTGTTCACCAAAGGAAGCGGCAAGACGATAATCACCGGACAGCTCGGAGATGTGATGAAGGAATCCGCACAGATCGCCATCTCTCTGTCCAAGGCTTTGTTTCCGGATCTGGAGAAGAAGTTTGAGGACAATGACCTGCATATTCATGTGCCGGCTGGAGCTGTTCCGAAGGATGGTCCTTCCGCCGGTGTCACGATGACGACGGCCATCTGCTCTCTCCTGACCGGCCGCAGCGTAGAGCCGACGGTGGCAATGACCGGAGAGGTTTCTCTGCGCGGCGGGGTGATGCCGATCGGCGGACTGCCGGAGAAGCTGATGGCGGCACAGCGCGCCGGAGTGAAGACCGTATTTATCCCGGAAGAAAATGTGGATGATCTGGATGAAGTAGCAGATGAGGTGAAGTCGAAACTCACGATTGTACCGGTGAAAACGGTGAAGGATGTTCTGAAGAAAACCGGCGTGATGCTGCCGGAGAAACCTCAGCCGGAGAAAACTCAAGCGGAGAAGACCCGGCCGGAGAAACCTCAGCCGGAGAAAAACCAGTTGGAGAAACCCCAAGCGGAGAAGACTCAGCCGGAGAAACCTCAGCCGGAGAAACCCCAGTCGAAGAAAACCCAGCCGGAGAGCGGAGAAAAGTCCGGAGCAACGGAACAGCGATGACTCAGAGGAGGAACGGTATGCAGTATCGGACAGGATGTGGCGGAGAGGCGCTTTCGGCCCTGGGATTTGGCTGCATGCGTCTCACCAGACGGGGAACCGGTTATGACAGGAAGAAGGCCGAGCGCGAGATCATGCTGGCCGTGAAGGGAGGCGTCAACTACTTCGATACGGCATGGGCATATGCCGGAAATGAAGCGCTTCTCGGACAGATACTGGAAGAGAATCAGATCCGGAACCGCATCTATCTGGCGACCAAACTGCCGCACTATCTGATCCGCACCAGTGCAGGAATCGAGTCCACATTCCAGGGAGAGTTAAAACGGCTGAGAACGGACTACATCGATTATTATCTGATTCACATGCTGAATGACGAGCTGGCCTGGGAGAAGCTGAAGAAGAAGGGGATTGAGGACTGGATTGCGGAGAAGAAGGCGTCTGGGCAGATCCACCATATCGGTTTTTCCTACCACGGGAGCAGCGCAGAATTTCGGAATGTGGTTGATGCATATGACTGGGATTTCTGTCAGATTCAGTATAACTACATGGACGAGAACTCTCAGGCCGGACGCGCTGGCCTGGCATACGCCCATGAGAAGGGCCTTCCGGTAATCATCATGGAACCGCTGCGGGGCGGCAGGCTGACCGGCATGCTGCCGGCAGAGGCAAAACGCTGCGTGGAAAAAAGCGGAAGAAGCGCGGCGGAGTGGGGTCTCCGCTGGCTTTACGATCAGTCGGAGGTCACCGTGGTGCTCTCCGGTATGAATTCGGTGGATATGGTCGCGGAGAATATCCGGATTGCTTCGGGGTCCGCTCCCGGCTGCATGACAGAAAAGGACAGGGCATTCATCAAGATTCTGAAGCGCGCCATTGCCCGCAATGTGAAGGTGGGATGCACCGGCTGCGGCTACTGCATGCCATGCCCGAAGCATATCGATATCCCGGGAACATTCCGCTGCTATAACGAAGCGTTTTCGGAGGGAAAGGGCCGCGCCAGGAGAGAGTATCTGCAGACGACAGCCATGCGGAGCGTGACCAGCTCCGCCTCGCAGTGTGTGAAGTGCGGTAAATGCGAGAAAAGCTGCCCGCAGCATCTTCCGGTGCGCCGGTATCTGAGCGATGCATCGAAGGTCCTTGAGACGCCGTTCTACCGGGCCGCCAAGGCAGTGGTACATCTCGGCAGATTTTACTGATGGTCCTTCATCCGCGGTAAAAGACCTAGCGGTATCCTCCCAGAACAAATCCTGCGGATGTTTTTACCAAAGCAACTGTATATCCGGCAGGAGCCTCATAAGACAAATATGGCGAAATATGACGGATTATCTTTTGGCATCAGCGGCATGACTGGCGGTACCCTTCCAGGGACAGATATTGCAGATCATCTTTCATAAACAGCAGCACAACCGGCGGTATCCTCATTGGAGATCGCCGGTTGTTTTTGTCCGCCGGCAGATACGAGGCTTGCAGCAGCATAGCGGGACGCGGGAGAACATGGCGAAGATTTTTTCCGGATTATCCCAATACGGCTTGACAAGGAAATGCGGTGGTGATATTCTCAACATATCAATTGAACAAGTGCTCAATCGAGCAAACATAAAATATTTGATCCGGAACAATTACCGGAAGAAGGGGCCATCATGAAGAAGAGCTACAAGATCGATGTCGACTGCGCAAACTGTGCCGAGAAGATGCAGGACGCGGCAAAGAAAACCGAGGGAGTGAAGGATGCTGTTGTCAGCTTCATGACGCTGAAGATGAAGGTGGAATTCGAGGAAGGTGCGGATCCCGCTGAAGTAATGCCCCGGGTAAAAGAGAACTGCAAGAAGGTGGAGGACGACTGCGAAATCTTCCTGTGAATGTGCGCAGCTGCTTCTAAAACGGAACAGATACCAGAGGCCGCTGTGAGGGGATACGGCGGCCTGGTGAGACGAGGAGAATCATACCGATGCTAAACAAAAAACAGAGAAAGATGCTGGCAAGAATTCTGATCGCCGCGGCATTCGCAGCAGGAATCCGCATCGCCGATCCGGTGATCCCTAACTGGGTGGTAAGATTCCTGTTATATCTCATTCCCTATCTGATCGCGGGATATGATGTCCTGAA
>CADBOY010000148.1 GCA_902796405.1 uncultured Lachnospiraceae bacterium
GCAGCGGATGAGAAGATTGACATTATCCCGAACAGTAATCAGAAAAATTATCTGCAGCAGGCAGAAACAGGAGGAGCCATGAGAGATCAAAAGTCGGAATATCCGCGAGGACATCCGGGAGGGGCAATTCCGGAGAACCGGAAGTCTTCGCCAGGGGAGCAGAAACGAAAGGAAAGCAGAATACGGCTGCCCGGCCGGAAACCGGAAAGCGTGCGACGCATGCGAAGAAGACGGCATGCAGAAACATCTGCTCTGCATGCCGGAAACGGATTGGATCAGATGAAAGGACAGGAGAACTCATGAAGAAGAGATGGATAAAACAGGGATTAATGTCACTTCTCATTCTGACCATGTCTCTGTCTCTGTTCGGAACAGCAGCGTCAGCTAGGGGGATGGGAGCCTTATCGAAGGAAAGCCATACCTATAAAATCACGCGGCAGAAGGCAGAGCATGAGGATGCAGCACGGGCAGAGGAGAAAGCCGCATTAAGGAGAGAGGCGGAACAATCGGTGGTGCGGGAAGAGAGTTCGGGAAAGGATAGCTCTTTTTTCGGCCATACTCAAGCTGCTGAGTCTGATGCGTCCGGTGCAGCCGGCGAAGAAACCAGAGCCGGGAGAAGTTCAACTGAATCCGGAAATTCGACTAAATCCGGAAATGCGTCCGAATCCGGAAGTGCAGCCGAATCCAGAGATCATACAGACGAGGCACCGGGAGAAGAATCCGGGATGGAAAACCGTTCCGCCGAGACGACGGCGAATGCAGCGGAATCAGCAGATAGGGAACAGGGAGAGGAGAGTATTCCTTCCGGTTCAGAGACATTGCCGGATGAGACCACTGTGCCTGTCGTCGCTTCTTCTTCGGAGATTCAGGAGAGTGATGCAGTATCCTCTGTTACGGATTATATTCTGCGCCATATGGACCGCAGCAAGGCAGGCAATGCGATGCAGATGGTGCCATATGACTACATGAGTGTGACTTATCAGATCGTAAACGCAGGACTTCTGGATGAGGTCTCCATTGACGGTCTGTGGTCAGATCGGGACGGCGACGGCGAATCGGATTACTGGCAGGCACTGCTGATGCAGGACCTGTCCCATGTCATGATTTATCGAGGTGACGCCGACGCGAAATACGATGTCGCCAAGGTCGGAGCGATGGTTAACGGAGGCAGGATGGCCGACTGGATCGCCGCAAGAAACGACAACACCGGAACAGTTTTTCACGATTTTATCGTGGATAAGGCGGCAGGTCTGGTCTACATTCCGCGCTCTTATTCCGACAAGACCAGCGGAGGTGAGCGGATTGTCGGTTCCGTGCGGATGCAGGTGATGTATGCGGTGAGCAGGAATATGCCGTCAGCCAGGGTCAATGTGTCTGTAAATGCAGAGAACATCAGGGGGAAAGTCGCGGAACATGGTTCCGCTTCCAACAGCGTTCTGGATACCAGCACGGAATTAAAGATTGCAAAAGACAGAACCGCACGGAAAAATATCAGACAGAGCTCCATTGATTCCGTGCAGATCAACGGGATCCCTTACGATAAGGATTCCGGAGCGTGGTCATATGACCGGTCCAGCGGTGTGATGACGATCAGTGCTTCTCCGCTGGTGATTGGTGATGTCGATGTGGAGATCTCCAATACCATCGCCAAGTCGGCAAAGGATGCCGCGGAGACGGTGATGGGAACATTGGAGGCGAAAGCCGCACTGAGTGATTACAAGGACATTCCGTGGTCGAAAACCAGCGGCGGGAAGATCGCCGAGTGGAACTTTGACTTTGACCCGAAGGAGAAGCCGGGGAGCAAGAATGCGTATCAGGCATATCTTACCGCGAAGGGCACGATGGATTATGACGTTCACAGCAGCTCGTCTTATGTCTGGGGCGGTGTATACTCCGGCCTCAGCAGCGGGAATAAGAAGGATGAGCTTCGGGCATGCCGGGTGGTGATCGAAGAAGCGGCAGCCAAGGCGTTTGATGCAAAGAAGGAAGTGAAGGATTACCACGCCATGGGAGGTCATGACGGGTATTATCAGCTGTCCGGAATTCTCGGCAAAGTGGAAAAAAATTCGGAAGGAGGCTATACCTATCACAAGCAGACCGTCAAAGTTCATGGAAATGGTCAGGTGGTATACGGTAAAGTAACGATACCGGTGTCCCGTTTTAACATGTCATGTGCTCATGCCGGAGTTCCCGCAGATGTCAGTTCCGTTCATGCGGACAATGAAAAATATAATTCCGGTGATGCGGGAGATCAGATCCGAAATTTCCGCCTTCGGTTTTATGCCTTCGGCAAAGCAGACGATCAGTATGATTATGCCATTGTCGGCCTTTGTTCTCCCACCGTTCGCACACAGGCTGGTGTGGCTTTCTTCAAAGTCCGCATTCCCCATGAAGAGAAGATCTGTCTGCAGGTCAATAAGAAGTCGGGAAATGAAACGCTGACGAACGGACTGAAGTGCTATTCGCTGGAGGGGACAACCTATGATCTCTCTGTGAAGAATGGCAGCAGCTATGCTGCTGTGGACTCCTTTGCTCTGGATGAAGACGGTGATTCAGCTCGTGTGGACATCGAGGCAGGAAAAACATATCATCTGACGGAGACTATCGCCGGAAATGGTTACAGAAAGTCTGATCATGTAACGGAGATCCAGATCAGCAGCGACGGAAAAAGCGCGACCGTGGATGGGAAGAAGGCGGAGCTGAAACCTTTCGGAAATGCGTATGTGCTGACAGTGAATCTGACCAATGAGCCGGGGACAGTGCCGCTGGCGCTGCAGATTGTCAAGAAAGGGGCAGCCAATACTGCGCTTGCCGGAGCAGAGTTCCGCGTGAGATATTACAATGGATTCTACACATCGGTTGACAGCGTACCGCCGATGAGAACATGGATGTATCAGACCGATGACCAGGGGCGTGTTGATCTTGAAACGACCCAGCCTCTATCCGGCAGTGATCCCCTGTTTGTGGTAAATCGTGCGGTCTGCTGTCCTTACGGCACCATTACCATCGAGGAAACCAGGGCCCCCGGCGGTTATCTGAACGATGGTGTATTCACTGCTGACGGAACAAAGCTCGGCGTCATGGCAGTGATCCGCGTGGATAGCAGCGGGCTGCATTCGACAGGCGCCGGCAATCTGCCCATATCCTCTCTGACCTGTACGGATACCCATATTCCTGTGCCGCATACTTCGCTTCGGGCAGAGGATGGAACGCAGTACCGAAAGGCGGAAAAGGGCATAATCCTGACGGATATTGTCACTCTGGATGGCTGCGACAGCCTGAAGGAAGCGGGGAAAACGCTCGCTGTTGAAGGCGTCCTGTACGACAAGACTGATGGAAAGATCCTGACGATTGATGGAAAAGAGGTCAAGGCAAGTACGACGGTTACAGTTGATGAGAATGCCGAAACGGTGAAGAATGTGTTCATGTTTGATGCTTCTTCCCTCGCAGGCAGAACGGTCGCTGCGGTGGAAACCGTGCGGATGGACGGCAGAGTTCTGACAAAGCATGACGATCTGAACGATACCGAGCAGATGGTCTGTTTCCCGAAGATTCAAACAGAAGCGAAGGACGCCGTGACGCAGAGCCATATTTCTCTCGGAGAAGGAACGATCCGCATTGCAGATACTGTATCTTACAGCAATTTAAAACCCGGACAGAAGTACAGCCTGACCGGGACGCTGCATGAGCAGGTGATGGATGAAGACGGAACGGTTACAGATGGCGGCGTTCTGAAGGACAAAGGCGGAAAGGACATCACTGCGACCTCTGCATTCACTGCGTCAGATCGCGGTTCCGGAACGGCGGAGGTCACTTTTGTTTTCGAGGCCCCGGAAGGTCTCGCCGGACGTGCGGCGGTTGCTTTTGAGGAAATTCCGGGTCTGGCGGTACATGAGAATATCACAGATTCCGC
>CADBOY010000149.1 GCA_902796405.1 uncultured Lachnospiraceae bacterium
AGTCTGGTTATGCCATCACGAATCACCAGAACTGCGCTCGGAGAGAGCTTCGCGCCCAGCGCGCCGCCGCCATTGCCGCTCTTCTTGCTGTCATTGGTCCCCGCCCCGGCACCGACTCCAAAGGAAACATCAACCAGGGGGAGGATGATCGTATCTCCCACCGTGACAGGTTCACCAACCACTGTCTTGGCATCGACAAATCCATCCATTCCCTTAAACAGAGACTGCACGACTTCCTGAAAATCACTGTTCTGAGCCATATAATCCTCCTTATCTGCTGCGCAGCTTTCGAATCAGCTGCCTGACCTCTTTGCTGAGCAGCAGACGAACTGCTGCGGCGGCCGGCACGATCAGAAAGAAACGTCCCTTTCCATAAAACTTACCGCGCAGAGCGGATTCATTCATCTCGCCCTGGACGGTGATGTCCCCCAAATCGGCATACGCCGGATAAAACAGATAAATTCCGCCGATGATCCATGCCGTCAGAGCAGGATCCTCGGTTCCGATTTCACCGTGCAGTTTCAGCTGCCTCGGCGCGATATGACGCAGTACGCGGAGCAGTTGCTTCTTGAGAAGTGAGAGCGCTCCTCGGTTCTCAGGAGCCCGGAGAATATTCAGGATGTTCTCTCCTCTACTGCTGCCCGGAAGCCTTCGGTTCTCTTCGCGTGCTTTGGACCGATGGTGGAATAAGCTCTTCTTTCGCGCCCTGCTCTGGTGCGAACCGTGTTCATCGGAATTTTTCTTCGGTTCTGCCTCTTCTTCCGGCTTCGCATCAGCTTTCGGCTTCCCGCCAGTTTCCGGCTTCGCATCAGCTTTCAAAGCCGTAATGTCAGCGCGCTCATCTCTGCGGCCTGGCATCACCGGGGTCTCCTGTCTTCCGCTTTTCTTCGCGGCCACGGCATCTGCCGTTCTGATTTTCTCTGCCTGATTCATACCCTGCGGCATCCTCTGCGGAGCAGACTCTGAATCTTTCTCTTTTTGATCCGCCGACTGCTCTTCCGGTTCCTTGCGGGGCTCTCCATCCGCTTTCGGTTCCTGCGAATGAAACAGCCTGGTCTCGCCGCCTTTCAGGCGATGTCCCAGCAGCAGAATTCTGTATTGAAGGATACCGTCCTGAAGCTTCAGCTGCAGTTTCAGAATGCCGGCAAACATCCGCAGCCTGGCGCGGGCAAGAACATCCGCTGGATGATCACGGTCCCCCCTGGCAGCTGCCTCCCATGTGTTGGGCAAGAACAGCACCAGCAGCACCAGAGCAAGGACGATGAGCAGAAGAACCAGTACGATCTTCAGTATGAACAGCAGAATATGGCCGATCACACCGAGCACCGCCATCAGATGGTCCCCCCTTTCCGGATTTTCTCCTCCAGGTAGGAACGGACATTGGCTGTGCCGGTCGCCCGGACGCATTCGTCCGTGATTCGCATCATGAGATCCAGCGCGTCGGAATAGCCACTGGCGATCCCGACAATCACGAGGTCATCGTGTTTGCGAAAATAAGGTTGTTTCAAAATATACGCACGCAGAATATCGATCTGATTTCTGGGATTGGACGCAATCGTCAGAATGCAGGTATCCGGCAGCGGTCGCTTCCACCGGATTCTTCGGACAATGCGGTTTTTCTTCGGCAGTGCGCGGTCACCTACGTAGAAATCCTTCATCCATTTCATCCGAACTGCCTCCGCGATCCGGTTCCGGATCTTCTGCCGTCACGCATTCCAGTACCAGCTGCAGAGCCCGTTCCGTCGCCTGTCTCCGGACGGCCATACGGTCGCCTTCGAAGACATGCCTCTCTACTCTGGTGACGCCGCGGACCGTGCAGCCCAGATACACCAGACCAACCGGCTGCTGAGGATTGCCGCCATCCGGGCCGGCAATCCCGGTGGAGGAAACCCCGACGTCCGCATTGGCGCGTCTGGCTGCCCCCTCCGCCATCTCTCTAGCTGTCTGTTCACTAACCGCCGTATACCGGTCCAGCGTCTCCTGCCTCACTCCAAGGTTGCGGTGTTTGGCATCGTTGGAATAAGTGATATAACCGTCGGAATAAACCCAGGAAGCGCCAGGTACATTCACCAGAGCCGCGCCGATCATGCCGCCGGTACAGGACTCTGCCGTCGCTATGGTCATCTGTCTGCTGCGAAGCAGCTGAACCACGGAAAATTCTATGGGAGTACTCAAGGCTCACCTCCATCCGGCATCCGGAAATCAATCGGCGCCGCGCAGTACATCTGCATTTCTCGCAATATAATCCAGCAGTGAGACGACAGCAAGCACCGTCGACGCCGCAATCAGGATGATCTCCATCACATGCCAGAACGGGAAAGCCAGATGAAGAATCAGAAACATCGTCATAATCATCTGGCAGACCGTCTTTGTTTTCCCCCAGTAATTCGCCGCTATGACAATTCCCCGCTCGGCGGCGATCAGGCGGAAACCGCTGATCACGAATTCCCGGCCGATCAGAATCACCACAACCCATGCCGGAATTCGTCCCAGCTCCACCAGGCAGATCGCTGCGGAACCGACGAGAAGCTTATCCGCAAGTGGGTCCATGAATTTTCCAAAATTCGTGACCAGCTGATATTTTCTCGCAATATGCCCGTCCAGATAATCGGTAAAGCTTGCTGCGCAGAACAGCACGAATGCCGGGATGTCCCAGCCAATCAGAAGGAACAGCACAAAAAACGGAACCATAACCATCCGGAGGATGGTAAGTTTATTCGGTAAATTCATTGTCACTCCTCACTGCCGGCTTCTTCCTCATCCTCTTCTTCGGCCACGCCGATCAGATCATAGCCTGAAGCTTCCGTGACGCGGATCGGAACGATGTCTCCAGTCATGCGGTTATCCGCCGAATCAAAGAACAGATAGCCGTCCACATCGGGAGAATCCATATACGTACGGCTGACGCACACACCGTCTTCCGGAAGATATCCTTCCACCATGACGGAAAGCCGGCGCCCGATCTGCTCTCTGGCCTTTTCGAAGGCTATCTGCTGCTGCAGCTGCATGATCTCATCGCGCCGGCGCTCTTTCACCTCTTCCGGTACCTGGTCCGGCATCTGCGCGGCAGGCGTCCCCTCTTCCTGGGAATAGGCGAAAACACCGAGCCGCTCGAAGCGCATCTCCTTGACGAAATCCAGCAGCTCACGATGATCCTCTTCCGTTTCCCCGGGGAAACCGCTGATCAGCGTCGTGCGAAGGGCAAGATCCGGAATCAGTTCACGCAGCTTACCAACTATCCTGGTGATATCCTCCCGCGTC
>CADBOY010000150.1 GCA_902796405.1 uncultured Lachnospiraceae bacterium
AAGGTATCCATAAAATGAAGAAAATCCGGGTCTGCCTCCTCATAGGCGTCCTGCATCACATTTTCCAGGACGTCTTCCATCAAAAGCCGGTTCTCTGTATCATCCGCTGTGCGAAAATCCGGATCAATATCCAGCTGATGAAAATACATCCGGACGACCCACTGACAGAAGCTGTCGATGGTGCAGATGTGAGCCTGCCCGAGCAGCGAAGTCTGACGCCGAAGGTGGACATTCTCCGGGTCCTTTAAAACCGCATCATCCAACCGGGATCTGAGACGGCTCCGCATCTCGGCCGCGGCTGCCTTTGTAAAAGTCACGACCAGCAGATCGGTGACATTTACCGGATCCGATGGATCGGATATCATGGAAAAGATGTGCTCAATCAATACCGCTGTCTTCCCGCTCCCGGCGGCGGCCGAGACCAGAAGATTGCCGTGTCTGGTGTCAATGACCTGCTGCTGTTCCTCCGTCCACTTCACGCCCATCCGGCATCACCTCCCTCACTCGTCATCCTCTTGATCCTCATCCTCTTCGGCAAATATCTCCCAGATCTCTTCCTCTTTCCGTCCGGGAAGTTCCCGGTAGCCGCACCCCGCAACAAGAGCATCGAAACCGCAGGTCCCGCGGAATGGACAGTAGTCGCAGGCGGTGCTGTTCCTGCTCCTGCGCACCGGAGAGGCCGAGATCTCACCGTCCAGTATTTCTTCGCCGAACCGCTGAATGGTTCGCCTCGTATGATGAAACAGATGCGTCAGCTGCTGCCGCGAAGCATGGCTGGTTCTGGTGCTGACATCACTCTGCTCATCACCCTCAGCCGTCTCATCTCCCCGGATTCCCTTCAGAAGGGTTTGGCGCAGCATATTCTTCTGAAGATCTTCCTCAGTCCTTGCCTGATCCTCCTCAAGCACCGGAATCGTCACCTGATAATAATACATTCCCGCCGGGACAATCGTCAGATCCGGATGGCGAAGCTGCCAGAGCTCACACGCCGCATCAAGATAGACCGGCAGCTGCAGGGAGAGTCCGTCGCAGATTTCCTCCAGTGACAATGTCTTCTTCCCTGTTTTATAGTCAATGACCCGCACGCAGCAGATTCCATCCTTCATCCGGCAGTCCACCCGGTCGATGGTCCCCCGCAGATTCATACGCCTTCCGCCGGAAAGCTCCGTGCCAGACGTCCCGCTCCGGCTTTCATCAAAATGCAGTTCAAACGCGGCAGGAAGATAGGACCCGCCAGCAAGCTGCCGGCAGAGAATCGCTGCCGTGTCACCGGCCAGGCGCTCCAGGCGGCTCCTCAAGAAGCGCCCTCCCGCATCATCCGGAGGAAGAGAATACGGAGCGTCGGACGCGGCTTCCTGAACCGCCCGGGAAATCAGTTTTCCGCGTTTTTCTTCGGTGAGATCACCGGCCGCAATCTGCTCTTCCTGCAGACACCGGAAGAAGCGCTCAAGAATCGCGTGGAGAAAACTTCCCTCACCGGCCCGTGTAAAATCAGCGGTTTTCCTCTCCTTCAGGCGGAGACCTCCTTCATAGAACTGTCTCGCCGGGCATCCGGCATAGGCCTCAAGCCGTGTCACGCTTCCGGTGATGGTTTGTCCGTACAGCTCCTCCGCTGTTTTCTTCTTCAGCCGGTCTCCCCGGTATACATGGAACGCCGTCTCCGCCAATTTTCGAAAATGCTCCGGGCCGCCTGGTGTTTGCTGCAGCGCCCGGGCGAAATCGCGCAGCTGGGGATTCTCCTCGCTTCCCTCCGCCGGGAGCGCCGCAGCCATCGTGTCCCAGGATGAAGGTTCACCTGTTATGCGCTCTTCCCACGACTGCTTCTCCGTCTCCGCGATGGGAATCTGCGGAAACAGCCCCTGCAGCTGACTGAGGAGATAGGAGGGGCGCATCGCAGTGCCATCCATCTGCATCCGCGAGAGGGAAAGGTACAGCCGTTCCTTCGGCAGAGTCATCAGGGAATACAGATAGAACCGGTCCTGTTCTGCCACCTTCTCAGCAGTCGGCGCGATCTCAAGTTGGTGCGCCGCAAGCATCCCTCTCTCTCTTTCCGTCAGGATTCCGCCTTCTCCTACCGTTCCGGGAATGACTCCATCATTCATGCCAAGCACGAAGAGAACCCGCACATCCGTCTGGCGGCTCCGGCGCACATCACCAATTGTCACCTGATCCAGTCCGGTGGGAATCATGCCGATCTTCGCCTCAGAAAAGCCCGCATCCAGGATCTCTGCGAATTCCTGCCGGCTGCAGACTTCTTCCCCGAGAAGGCGGTCCATCTGGTCCAGGAGTTCCATCAGATAATCCATGATGCCTTCATTTTCAGCGGCTGATTCCGCATCACCGGACTCACGGAGCAGTGCCCCGAGTTCCTCCAGCCTTTCCTGTGCCGGTGATTTCCCTGTCATCTCACGGATGGCCGCTGTTCTCATGGCAACTTTGGCATGTCCCGGCAGAGACAGCAGCGGCTGAAGGTCCCGCATCACTTCCTGCCGGGACGCGTTGAGCTCTTTCAGACCGGTCTCCGCTGACGGATCCGGATCCCGGATAAAGTCTTCCTCCCAGCGCTTCTTTCCATGCATTCCCTCCGCGAGGACATAGTTGTCAAGCCGGTCAAGATCTTCCGGCTCAATCCGGCAGATCCCGCACCGAAGATGCCGGAATACGCTGTTATAGCTGAAGTCCCGTTCCACGACCTCCAGGGCACTCCTGACGTATTCGACAAGAATGTTCCCCATCAGGCCCTTGCGGCGGTCGCAGAATACCGGAATACCGGACCGGCGGAAGGCGCGGACCAGATAGGGGCGGTACGTCTCCATATCGCCGGTGACCACGGCAATCTCCCGGCAGCGGAGCCCATTCTCCCGCATCAGCCTTTCGGTCTCCCGGGCAGCCCATTCTGCCTCTTCCTGCGGGCTGCGTGAAACGGCCACGTGAATATGCTCTGGCTCACCGCCAAACCGTTCCCTCTCTCCGTATTGCAGAAAATGACGGCTGAGATAGACCAGATCGGACTTTTTCTGAAATTCCTCTGCGTCTTCCAGAAATTCCCGGCTCACCGGGCAGTGGATTTCGGCCGCCTGGCGGGTCAGCGCCGCCTCTGTCATGCGGGACAGATAGAACAGATCGGTCTCCCGGATGGCCTCTTCCCGTTCTGCCTCCTCCGGGAGCAGAAGACTCACTGTCATGCTTTCCGACTGGTGCAGCAGCTCTTCGAGAATTGACATCTGGACGGAAGTAAAACCGGTAAATCCATCAACGGCGATCACCGCCTGCCTGGCAAATTGAGACGCAGGAAGGCGGCGGGACAGAATCGGAAGGATTTCCTCCGCCGCAACCTTCTCCCCGCGAATCTGATTCAGTGCACCGTACAGCACGTTCAGTTCGGTCAGCTTGCGGGCAAGAAGCGGATCCCCGGCCAGGCTCCGGCTCATCTCCTCCAGTTCTTCCCCGGTGATTCCGTACTGATAGAATTCCGACAGCATCGCCATCAGCCGCCGCAGAAACCCCGGGCGCTTCAGGCAGCGGCCGAACACTTCCAGTTCCTCACGGTGCTGACCGGCTGCCCGGCGCAGCAGCATCATCTTTCCCGTCTCCGTGAGAATCTCCGGCTGATCGCCGAGCTCGCCGAACACACGGTGAGCCAGCCTCTCAAAGGAGAGGACATCGATGTTCATGACCGCATGCCGCGGGTGCTCCGCTACAATATTCCTCTGCGTCTGCAGGGTAAACTGTTCGGGAACGAGAAGAATATGGCGGGTATTCGGGCGCGCATCTGCCGAGCGGATCAGTCTGCGCCGTAGCTCCTTGCTCCGCTCCGCACCGGCGGTGCCAAACAGAAAATGCAGCCTCATCGTATCTTCTCCTCCTTCTCGGGTACGCCGGCACTTCAGCAGGGATATAGGCGCAATGATCGCCGCCCTGTCTTCTTCCACAGATATTCCGACACATTAGATTCAACTCGCAGGAAGTGCTCCGCATCTCTTCCTGTCTGTCCGTTATATAACCCAAAGCCGCCGGATCTTACATCCGGCGGCTTCTCATACATATGATCAATGATGGAACAGACGCATCCCCGTGAAGGACATGCAGATACCATAGCGGTTGCAGGTCTCGATCACGTTGTCATCACGGATGGAACCTCCTGCTTCCGCGACATATTCCACACCGCTTCGATGTGCCCGCTCAATATTGTCACCGAAGGGGAAGAATGCGTCAGAGCCCAGTGCCAGCCCGTGCATCTTGCTGATCCATGCTTTCCGCTCTTCTCTGGTAAACGGTTCCGGCCTCTCCGTGAACACCTGCTGCCATGCACCATCGCGGAGGACATCGTCATAATCATCCGAAGTATAGACATCAATGGCATTGTCCCGGTCAGGACGGCGAATTCCCGGCACGAAAGGCAGATTCAGAACCTTCTCATTCTGACGGAGCCACCATTTGTCCGCCTTGTCTCCGGCAAGCCTGGTGCAGTGAACACGGGACTGCTGACCAGCGCCGATGCCAACTGCCTGACCGCCGCTCACATAGCAGACCGAATTGGACTGGGTGTACTTCAGAGTGATCATCGAAACGATGAGATCCCGCACTGCCTCTTCCGTCATATTCTTGTTTTCCGTCGGAATATTCTTGAGGAAGAGCTCCCGGTTGATCGGGAAATTGTTGCGAAGCTGTTCGAACGTCACACCGAAGATCTCGCGGTGTTCCATCTCAGCAGGCCGGTAATCCGGATCCATCTGAAGGACCAGATAGTTGCCCCTTTTCTTCTTCTTCAGGATCTCCAGCGCCGCGTCAGAGTAGGACGGAGCGATAATTCCGTCAGACACCTCGCGCGCCAGATACTGAGCTGTTGCTTCATCGCATTCATCAGACAGAGCGGCAAAATCTCCATAGGATGACATACGGTCTGAGCCTCTCGCGCGGATATATGCAGTCGACATCGGCGTCAGCGGAACCCCTTCCACAAAGTAAATCTGCTTCTCCACCTCGCTCAGCGGCACCGATACGGCAGCACCGGCCGGACTGACGTGCTTGAAGGATGCGGCAGCAGGAAGTCCGGTAGCCTCCTTCAGCTCGCGAACCAGCTGCCAGCTGTTCATCGCGTCCATCAGATTGATATAGCCTGGTCTTCCGTTCAGTACCTGAAAGGGAAGCTCTCCTTCCTTCATGCTGACACGGGCCGGCTTCTGATTCGGATTACAGCCGTACTTCAATTCGAGTGCTTTCATCCTCTGCTCCTTTCGCAGGTATCCTGACATCGGCACAGGCACCGGGTGGGAGCCTGATGTCTCCTTCCCACTCGCGCGGAGTGCGTCAGGCGGCATCCTGGATGCCTCTCCTTGCGCCCAGCGCATAAAAAATGCCGCACGGTCAGGACAATTTCTGCCCAGACGGTCGGCTGCTCAGGATCATGCTCCATGTGGTCGGTTCCACTTCCGTCAGTTGCATGACCATCAGTAATGTACCATCTGGGAAAGAAAAAGTCAACAAAATGGAGTTCTGCCTTCGGCCTAATCATGTGACTGCTTCAGGCAGTGCGGGCGAAGTCCCTTTCATCTTAAGCGAAAGGGCTCACAGCATATCCAGCTGGTCCAGCCAGATCCTCGCGCAGCCGTCACTAGGCATCCGCCAGTCTCCCCGCGGCGATACTGCCGCGGAACCGACCTTCGGACCATCCGGCAGACAGGACCGCTTGAACTGCTGGGCAAAAAAGCGGCGGTAGAACGTCTTCAGCCAGCGAAGAATGGTATCCTGATCGTATTCTCCGCGGAATGCCAGTGCCGCAAGCCGGAAGATCTTACGAGGCGGGAAACCATAGCGCAGCATATAGTACAGGACGAAATCATGCAGCTCATACGGGCCGACAAGGTCCTCGGTTTTCTGGCTGATCTGTCCCTCCTGCGGCGGAAGCAGCTCCGGGCTCACCGGAGTGTCCAGCACATCAAGGAGCGTCTCCCGCAGGGCTTCATCCCCGCAGGTGTCCGCGTAATATCGCACCAGATGGCGAACCAGCGTCTTCGGCACGCCGGCGTTCACCCCGTACATGGACATATGATCGCCATTATACGTCGCCCACCCCAGTGCCAGCTCGGACATATCTCCGGTGCCGACGACAATGCCGCCGCACTGATTGGCGAGATCCATCAGCACCTGGGTCCGCTCGCGGGCCTGACAATTTTCATAAGTCACGTCATGTTTGTCCGGATCCTGGCCGATATCGCGAAAATGCTGATTCACGGCCTCCCGGATCGGCACTTCCTTTAATGTGGCACCTGTCGATTCCGCCATACGGCACGCATTGTTGTACGTTCTGTCGGTTGTCCCGAAGCACGGCATGGTAACCGCCTGAATTCCCTCCAGCGGAAGCCTGTTCTGATTAAACGCCTTGACCGTGACCAGCAGGGCCAGCGTCGAATCCAGTCCTCCGGATATGCCGATCACTGCATTCCGGCATCCGATATGCCGCAGTCTCTTTGCAAGGCCATTCGACTGAATCTGAAGGATCTCTTCGCAGCGTTCATTTCGCTCCGTGATCCCCGCAGGAACAAACGGATTCCTGCGGATCGTCCGCGTCAGTTCCGTCTCACTCACATTCAGCGAGAAGGGAACAATCATATGGGATTCTTTCTCCTCCGGAAGAAAGCACGTATTTCTCTGCCGCTCTCCGATCAGTTTGTCCACATCGATCTCGGAATAGGTGATTCCATTTTCAAAGCGGGCTCCCTCGGCGAGGAGCACCCCATTCTCCGCAATCATCCGATGACCGCCGAACACGATGTCCGTCGTGGATTCCCCGATACCGGAGCTGGTATAGATGTAGCCGGCGATCAGGCGGCCCGACTGCCCGGTAACCAGGTTCCTCCGATAAGATGCCTTCCCGGCTGCCTCATTGCTCGCCGACGCGTTGATCAGCACCGTTGCTCCGGCGAGAGCGTGCGCTGTACTGGGAGGATTGGGGCTCCAGAGATCCTCACAGATCTCCGCGCCGATCAGCAGATCCGGATAGTCCTCACATTCAAACAGGATATTGCCGCCGATCGGGATCTCGTCTTCATTTCCTTCATCATCTGTTACATAGATGATATCCGGATCAGCGAAACCCGGCGTGAAATTCCTTCTTTCGTAAAATTCCGCGTAGTTCGGCAGATTCTGTTTCGGGATCATCCCGAGAATCTTCCCCTGGCTGAGTGCAGCGAGAACATTGTACAATTTCCCGCGGTGCAGCCACGGACAACCGACGAAGACAATTGCATCCAGATCTGCCGTAGCTTCCGCCGTTTCCAGCAGCTCATCACAGGCCCTGTCGATCAGCAGACGCTGGCTGAACAGATCCCCGCAGGTATAGCCGGTGATCGCAAGCTCCGGGAAGACGATGATTTTTGCTCCTTTTCCGGCAGCCTCCCGCATGTCCTTCACAATCTGCTCCCGGTTATACACCGGATCAGCCACCTTCAGATCCGGTGTAACTGCAGCAGCTTTGACAAATCCGTCCAGCATAGTACCGACCTCCTCCTCGTGCAGGCGCTGCCTGGCGCAGCCACTGCCTACTGGTCTTTCGGGTTACTCTTCCCCTGACATTCCGCTCTTCTCCGGAACCTTCAGCCGACTGCCGCGGCCACCGCGACGCGCAAGTTTCAGCGAATGCCAGTATTCCTGTTCTTCCGGTTCGTTCTCGTTCTTCTCCCGGGGAGTGACTTCAAACGCCTCGCGGACCCTGTCGCCTTCGCGCAGATCCATTCCCTTCACACCGGCACTCGCTTTCTTCATCTCGCTGATCTGGGAGACAGGGAAACGAATGGCGTAATCATCCTCTGTGCGCAGGACGAGCTGCGTCCCGGCGAGAAGGAGCACCGTGAGAAGGCGATCCCCTGCCTGCAGCTTTGTCGCTGCCGTCGTCTTCCGGGACGAGGGAAATTCTTTCCCTTCTACAATCTTAACGTATCCGGCCTCCGTAACAAAGAGGAATTTTTCCGTATTCAGCTCATGTTCCGGGAATATGCCGACGATCCGCTCTTCTCTGCTCCGATAATTGCAGAGATTGTCGACCGGCACGCCCTTGTCCTTCGCCCGGGCTGCCGGAATGCTCTCCGCTTTGATCTGGTGAACATTTCCCGCGTCGGTGAACAGGAAGATCTTCTCGGTGCTCTTTACCGGAAAGATGGTGCGGTTCTCCTGGCGGATCAGCTCTTCGCTGCGCCCAAACACACTGGTGTCGTAAGTCTTCACATAGCCGAACCGGTCGATGGCAAATACCATCTCCTGGACAGGGATTTCTTCTTTGACCTCGTGAGCCGCCTCCGCATCGATGATCTCCGTGCGTCTGCCTTTCCCGAACTTTTCCGCCAGCGTATCCAGATCCCGGATGATCGTATTCGTCATGACCCTGGGCGAAGACAGAATCTTCTCATACTGCCCGATCTTCTTCATCGTCACGTCATGATCCTTCTGCAGCTGCAGGATCTCCAGTCCGATCAGCTTGGATAATCTCATGTCAAGAATCGCCTGGGCCTGGCGCTCCGTAAAGACAAGCCCTGACGCCTGTTTTCTGGAAGCTTCCGTCTTGAACTTCACATGGGAAGGATCTCCCATCAGACAGGCCTTGGCGTCCTTGATGGTACGGCTGCCGCGGATGATCTCGATGATCAGATCGATGATATCCACGGCCTGAATCAGTCCCTCCTGAACCTCCGCGCGTTCCCTCTCCTTCTGCAGGAGGTTGGTATATTTTCTGGTGTTCAGCTCAACCTGAAAATTGATGCATTCGCTGAAGATTTCCTTCAGGCTTACGGTGCGGGGCGTTCCGTCCACAACCGCAAGCATATTGACGCCGAAGGTATCCTCCAGTCCGGTCTTCCGGTAAAGAACATTCAGCACCTTCTCCCGGTCCGCTCCGCTCTTCAGATCCAGAACAATCCGGATGCCTTCTTTCGAGGACTGATTGGAGAGATCCGTCACTTCCGGCAGTTTTCTCGACTCGATCAGTGCGGCAACATCCGACAG
>CADBOY010000151.1 GCA_902796405.1 uncultured Lachnospiraceae bacterium
CAGGTTCTTTACTTCAATCATGCAGCAGATCCTTTCTGCGCCTGTGCGGAATATCGGATAAGTTTCGCATTCCAGCCACCTTGTCCTGCTTCCTGTATGAGTGACCGCATAATATACAAACTCCGGACCGTCTCCGCGCAGGGCGCGGGAGAAGTCCGGAATCGAATGTCTGGATCATTTTTCCGTTCTTCTGCTGGCCGGATGCAGCGCGTTCGCCGCGCCAAGTCAGCATCCTGCGGAATCCGTCATCCCTTCAGTCCGGTCATGACAATACCGCGGGTGATGTATTTCTGGCAGAGAATAAACAGAATCAGAACCGGAATCATTGCCATGATGGAACCGGCCATGATCAGGTCATATCTTGCGGTAAAGGTGCTTCGGAACGCGGCAAGTCCCAGCTGAACGGTGAACTTGTTCGCTGAGTTCAGGTAGATGACCGGGTTCATGAAGTCGTTGTACGATCCCTGGAAAGTGAAGACCGCCAGCGTCGCAAGAATCGGCTTGGAGAGCGGCATGAAGATCTGCCACCAGATCCGGAAATGTCCGCATCCGTCCAGTGTCGCCGCTTCCTCCAGTTCCTTCGGCAGCGTCATGAAGAACTGCCGGCAGAGGAAGATGGAAAGTGCCGTGCCGAACATGCCGGGAAGAATCAGCGGCCAGTAGGTATTGATCATCCGCAGCTGCGTGAACATCAGGAACCGCGGGATCAGAACGATCGCCGCAGGGACCATCATCGAGGCGATGAACAGCATGAAGATGAAATCTCTCCCTTTAAACCGCAGTCTGGCGAAGGCATAGCCGGCCAGCGACGAGAAGATCAGATTGAACACCGTGACCGGAACGGCGATCTCCATCGAGTTCAGAAACATATGGAAGAAGGAAATGCTTCCGGTCGTCGCTGCTTCGATGAAGTTCTCCGGTTTCCAGACCTTCGGTAAGAAGGTCGGCGGATAGGCGAACAGTTCTGCCTGACTCTTGAATGCCGAGACCACCATCCAGATGAAGGGAAGCAGCACCAGCGCCGAGATGACCAGCAGAATGATATAGACAATTATTTTCGTACTTTTCTTTTCTACCATGCCGATGCCTCCTCACGAATCGTACTGTACGCGGCGATCCATGATCTTGTTCTGAAGGAGCGTCACAGCCAGAATGATGATGAACATGAAGACGGCCATCGCACACGCATATCCCATCTTGCCGTACTTGAACGCGCAGGACCACAGATAGTACGCCACGGTATAGGTGGAGTATCCGGGACCGCCTTTCGTCATGATATAGACCTCGGTGAAGATCTGGAATGCGTCGATGACGCAGGTCAGCATGACGAAGTAGATGGACGGCATGATCAGCGGGAGCTTGATGTAGATCAGCTTGGTCCACGGATTGATTCCGTCGAGTTCCGCAGCCTCATACATCGAATTGTCAATTCCCTGCAGAGCCGCAAGGAAAATCAGCATGTTGTATCCTGCCCATTTCCAGACGGACATCATCGCAATGGAAAACAGCGAGATCTTCGGGTTCGTCAGCCAGCCAATCCGGCCGACATGGAACAGGGCGTAGATGATGTAGTTCAGGATGCCGTAGTCGGTGTTGTAGATCCACACGAACAGGAGGGCGACAACAACGATCGGAGTGATTACCGGCACATAGTACAGTGTCCGGAAGAAACCCGATGCCTTCAGCGGCCGGTCCAGAAGCAGCGCAATCAGGAAAGAAGTAATGACTGACATCGGGACATAGATAATGACCCATACGAAAGTATTCTTTAATGATGCCAGGAATACTGCATCGTGGAACAGATCTTTGTAATTCTGCCAACCGACAAAGGTTGGTTTTCCCAGCAGGCTCCAGTTGAAAAAGCTGATGAAAAAGGATCGGATGATCGGATAGTACATGAAGACGCCGAGGCTGATCAGCGGTATCAGGATCATCAGATAACCGGTCCGGGCTTCCTTCCCCCTGAGCGAAAGACCCTTGCGCTTTGTCTTTCCAGGTTCATTATCCATGGTATTCCTCTTCTCTCTATCGTAATTACCCGGTCCGGCGGGTGCGGCCCGCCGGACCTTCCCGGAGCCGCAGTGGGCTCCAGCGTTATGAGATCAGGATGATCAGTTCGTGAAGAGCTGGCTGTTTGCCTGATCGTCGATGTTCTTCAGTGCGGTATCCAGATCCGTCTGACCTTCGAAAGCATTGGAGAGCTCGTTGGTGATGATATCACCATACTCTGCCCAGTGTCCTGTCATAACGGCATTCAGATAGGCAGGATCCGATGCCAGATAATCGGCTTCCTTGATGAACGGATCCGTGTTCGGCGGTGCGGTGACCATATTCGGATTCTCCAGTACATGCTTGTACAGAGGCAGGGACAGGGCCGAAGGCATGACATAGCTCAGTCCTTCATCGCTCAGCTGATAGGAAATCAGGTTCATCGCGGCATCCTTGTTCTGGGATGTAGCGCCGACTGCGATCAGACCGCAGATGAACGGGCAGGTACGTGTGGTGCCCTTAGGCATCTCTACGGCATCCCATTTGAAGGTGCACTCCTTGCGGAACGACGGGATAACCCAGCGGCCCGAAGGATACATAGCGACCTTGCCGGTGATGAACAGACGGTCTTCGCTGTCACCAGTCGAGGAGACGGTGCCCGGTGAAGGAGCGGAGCCATTCTTCACCAGATCATACATGACGCTCAGGCCCTTCTTGGCATTCTCGTCCTGGAGATTGGACTTGCCATCCTTGAACCACTCAGCGCCGTAATTGCCCATCCAGTTGACCCAGTCTGCACGGTAGTTGTTGATTGCCGTTCCGTAGGTGTCAACACGGCTGCCGTCCGCGGTCTTCGTGGTCAGCTGCTGAGCGAGGCTCTCATAATCATCGATCGTCCAGTCACTGGTCGGAACCTCAACACCTGCCTTGTCGAACAGATCGGTGTTCAGGTACATGACATAGCCGGTCCAGTCCTTCGGAATCGCATAGACCTTGCCGTCTACCGTTCCGTAGTCCAGAACGTTCTCAATCATATCGCTCGTGATCGCCGGATAATCCTTCAGGTAATCCGTCACATCGGACAGAAGACCGGCGTCAGCGAATTCCTTCGTTCTGGTCTCTGCCACCCAGAAGATGTCTGGAAGCGTGTTGGACGCAGCCAGTGTCTGAAGCTTGGTGTAGTAGTCATCCGGCACATACTGCTGTTCGATCTCCACACCCGGGACCTTCTCCTTGTAGGCCTTGAACAGGTTCTCATACATCTGGCGCTCATAATCATCGCCGAAATGCATGTAGGTGAGCTTTCCGCTCAGGCCTTTTGCCTTGTCAGCACCCTCCCAGGCCTGGGTCTCTGTCGACGCAGCTGCCGCAGTGGTCGCTGCCGCCGTCGTTTCGCCTGCTGCGGCAGTGGTCGCTGCTGCTGTCGTTTCAGCTGCTGCAGCAGTGGTTGCTGCTGCTGTCGTCTCAGTCGCATGGGCGCTGAGCGGGCCGCTGAAGACAGACACAGCCATCAGAGCTGCCAGCGGCAGAGCAACCGCCGTTGATGTCTTCTTTCTCATGTTTTCCTCCTTTTATGAGAACACCTGCGGGTTACTATCATATCAGCATCATCGCCGCTATGAACTTCTCTCCTCTCACTTATCATCTGGCAGATGGACCGGTGCCCCTTCACCGCAGCTGCCATGCACCTTGTCTCCGGTCCAGCCGCGCATACGCTGTGCGGCCCGGAGCCAGACAGATCAGATTTATTATCCAGACAGATCAGATCTATTATATATTAATCTTTTATTTTGATCTTCCATTTTGATCTTTATTCTTATCCTTTTTGATCTTTATTCTTCTCTTTGATTGAATCTCTTATATTATATGTTCTTATGATCGGTTCGGCTCTCATTCCGCCTGTCCGGGCCGCGATTCCTCCGGAGCCTCCCGGAACAGCTCCGGCCGGAGTGCTCCCTCTGCCCGGAGGAACAGAGGAATGCGGGAGAGCGGCGCATCCGTTTCGATAGTCTGACCGCCCGGATATCGCTTCCCGTCCGTGGCGCTGATCCATTCTCCGGCAGGAAGCACCACGCTTCTCCTGCGCTGCCCTGCCTCGCTGACCGGGCACACCATCAGATCCGGGCCGAACATGTACTGATCCCAGATCTCATAGAACGGCTCCTCCGGAAAATCATAAAACATCGGGCGCATGACGGGCGTTCCGTCGGCCGATGCCAGTTTCATCTGCTCGATGATATACGGCCGCAGCTGCTCGCGCAGCAGAACATAGAACTTCAGGATCTGGTATGCTTCTTCTCCGTAGCTCCAGATCTCATTCGGCCCGCCCGACGGGCACCAGGTGCTCATCGGATCGCTCGGAGTCTGCCGGTTCTTCTTCGTCCGGAATCCATGGATGCGGAAGACCGGGCAGAATGCCCCGAACTGAAACCATCGAATCAGGCATTCCCGGTAAGCCGGAGCGTCCGGATCTCCGCCGGAAAATCCTCCGATATCCGTCGTCCACCACGGGATGCCGCTCATTGCCACATGCAGCCCCACCTTGATCTGCCGCCGCAGGCTGTCAAAATCCGAGGCGATGTCTCCGGACCAGAGTACAACGCCGAACCGCTGGCTTCCCAGGAAAGCGCAACGGATCAAGTTGATGATCTCCTGCTGTCCTTCTGCCTTCTCTCCGTCGTAGAAATTCTTCGCGTAAAACCAGGGATACAGGCTGCTGACTTCCATGCCGGGGCCGATCCGGTACCGGACATTGTCATAGTCATAAGGGTTCATCTCCGGCTCTGCTTCATCCAGCCAGAAATTGCGGATGCCGCAGGACCAGTAGTTCTTCCGAATGATATTCCACACAAATTCCCTTGCTTCGGGATTCGTGGTGTCGTAATAGGTCTCCGGTCCCCGGCAGAACATCATTGCGCCGTCTCCGCGCTCCTGCCGTACCAGTAGTCCCTTCTCGCGCATACTGATCCAGTTCTCGCTCCGCGGATCCACCGTAGGCCAGATCGAGACCAGGAGATGCATTCCCATCTCCTTCAGCTGCCGCACCATCGCTTCCGGATCCGGCCAGTATTTCCGGTCGAATTTCCACTCTCCCTGCTGCGGCCAGTGGAAATAGTCACAGACGATCATGGAGAGCGGAATGTTTCTCCGGTGATATTCCCGGGCCACCTCCATCAGCTCGTCCTGCGTCTCATAGCGGAGCTTGGACTGCCAGAGCCCCGCCGCCCACTCCGGGAATTCCGGAGCATGGCCAGTCAGATCGGTGTAGCGATGCATGATATCCGGCATCTCGCTGCCGCCGATTACGAAATAGTCAATCTGTCTGGTCCGCTCCGCAACCCATCTGGTTCCGGTCGTGGCGAATTCCACTCTTCCAATCGCCGGGTTGTTCCAGATGAAACCATATCCCCGGGAGGATACAATGAACGGAATGGTGCTCTTGGTGTTCTGCTGGCAGAGATCGAGCACCGCTCCGGCCAGGTCGAACAGATCGTTCGGATCCTGTCCCAGGCCGTAGAAATGCTCTCCTTCCTGGTGGGCAAATGCCTGTTCTGCGCGGAACAGCTCACCGGAGAATCCACGCAGGGAATGCGCCGGAAGATCCCGGTCCCCAGGAGCCAGCTCCTCCAGAAGAATACCGCCATCTGGTTTCTGAAAGCGAATGTGCCCTTCGGGAGAGATCCGGGCGGTCAGCAGACCACTGGTCAGGATCGTCTCACCCGTCTCGGAATCTGTACGAACGGACGCGTTGACAGGCTCAGGCGGAAGCATCGTCCAAGGCTGATCCTGAACCTCTCCATCCGCATAGCGAACGCGAATGACATCGGGGCCATAGGCCGTCAAAACAAGAGTCCGCCCCTCGCGGGGGCAGCGGTATTCACAGAGCTCACCATCTGCCATTCTCCCGTCCTCCTGCTTCCCTCTTTCCTCTGTCTGCAGAAGTCATATCACCTTTATCAAGACATGATCTTTGATGAAGATGTATCCCTTCTATGAAGTCATGGCCTTTCTGCGAAGTCATGGGTCATTTGCGAACCTGCGTTCCTTCCGCTAAGCCCTGGGTTTGTTTGCGAGGTCATGTTTCTTCTGCGAAGTCATGTGCCATTTACGAAGCAATGCTCCTGCTGCAAAGTCATGTTCCCTCTGCAAAGCCATACCTTTTCGGGTCTGTACTTTGATGTGCTGTGTACTCTTATGCACTCTGTACTCTTATGTCCTTATCGAATAAAGGTTCTCTAAATGATACGATTTTATACGTTTTCTGGATATTGTTGTACAAAAGTGGGGACCACTTGACACAATTCGAGAAAGAATTTACGATAATTATAACATAGCGTGCACGTGCACGCAAGATAATGAATAAGTTAATTCCTTATCATTCAGGCTCTGTTTATCACAGGAATCAGGCAAAGCGGAAGCTGACAGGGGGAGGACAGACAGCACCATGGCCGTCACCATAAAAGATATCGCGGCGTATTGCAACGTCTCACGGGGAACCGTGGACCGGGTACTGCACAACAGCGGACGCGTCAGTCCGGCCACACGTCAATTGGTAGAGCGGGCGATCCGGGACCTCAATTACCACCCGAACCCCTCCGGAAAATCTCTGGCGGCCCGAAAGAAGCACTTTACCATCGGCGTCATGCTCTGCTCGGTCGGCATCGAATTCTTTGACGAGGTCATTCGCGGGTTGTATGCAGCGCAGAGAGAATATTCGGAATTCAATATCACCATTCAGATGGAGACCGTCAAGGGCTACTCTGAAGACTGGCAGATGCAGACGATCGATCGTCTCGACGGCAGCATCAATCTTCTGATTCTGAACCCGATCAATACACCGAAGATCGCCGAACGGCTGAATCGGCTGATTGACTCCGGCACCCCGGTCATCACACTGAACAATGACGTGGAGGGATGCCGCCGGTTCTGCTTCGTGGGAACCGATTACCAGAGAAGCGGCGCAACGGCCTGCGGCATGGCATCATTGATCGCCGGCGAAGATGCTGTCGTGGGCATCGCTGTCGGATCCATGCAGATTCTCGGGCATAATGACCGGATCCGCGGGTTTTGGAATAACGCCAGACTCCGTTATCCGAATTTCCAGATCGAAGGCGTCTTTCTGACGGCGGATGACGATGAGACCGCCTTTCGCGTCACTACGGAATTTCTCAAAGAGCATCCGAATCTGAACTGCCTGTATATCGCCTCCTCCGGAGGAACCAGCGGAATCTGCAATGCGGTACACGCCATGAACCGATCGCCTGTCATCATCGCGTCAGACCGCACTCCGGCCGTAATAGAAGGGATGGAGGACGGGACCATTCAGGCTACCATCTGCCAGCAGCCCTTCAGCCAGGGATATCGTGCCTTCTACCAGGCGATGATCCGGCTGATCCACGGAATCCGGCCAGCTACGGATACCATCCTGACCAGCACTGAGATCCGCATCGCGGAGAATCTGAACTGGAATCTCTCGGAATATTGAATCGATCAG
>CADBOY010000152.1 GCA_902796405.1 uncultured Lachnospiraceae bacterium
CGCCGCGTCCACAATACTGTGATTGACGCGGATATACTCCACCGCGAAGTCACCGGCATTGATGCTCTGGCCATATTTCACGACCTTCCGCCGCACGCCCTTTGGCACCGGCTTCTCCTCGAACTTGTTCTCAATGATTGCCAGAGTCAGCTTGGTGCCATAGACCGGTGCCGGAACCTTGTTCAGCACGTAGGGCAGAGATCCGATATGATCCTCATGCCCATGTGTGATGAAATAGCCCTTCACCTTATCCCGGTTCTCCTCCAGATACGTCACATCCGGGATGACAAGGTCCACGCCGAGCATATCATCATCCGGGAATGCCAGTCCGCAGTCCACTACGATGATGGTGTCGCCATACTCGAGGGCCGTCATGTTCATGCCGATCTGATCCAGTCCTCCCAGAGGAATGATCTTCAGTTTTTCATTACCCGCAGCCGGTGCCGCCTCTGCCTGTCTTCTTCTTGCTGTCAAAATACCTCCTTTTACACATCCGGCGAAGAGCACAGCCAGCCCGCCGTCACGTCCTCTCTTCACACGGATATGTGCCCATCGGCCGCCGCGGCGGCCGCAATCCGGTCCGCTCTGTTCCGCCTCAGCCATCAGCTGCGACGTAAGAACGGACTTATCTGCACTGTTTCATTGTCTTTCCCGGAAATCCATAGCACCCGCGGAAGTTCTCCGCGCACGGCGCCGCGAAAATCATCATTGCCTGCAGAATTCACAGCAGTCTCCGCCGCTCTGCCGGATGAAACTTTCTCATTCCTCGAAATCCACATCGTCCATCAGCTCGGCGAACACAGAGAGCAGGTAATCGAGCTGGCGGTCATCATCCACCATCTCATACACTGCCTCATCGCTGCCCTCCGGGGAAACGTCCTTCAGGATATAGCAGTTTCCGTCTCCCGCCGGTACGTCGGAAGTCAGAATATAATCCACACCGGCAAGACGCGTCGTCTCCAGCACATAAAGTGCCATGGTCTCGCCGCTCTCGCCCTCAAATGTGATCTTCTCCATGCTCTCTACCTCTGCGGTCCAGCCACCCCTGCAGAATCAGAGATGCCGCGATCTGATCGATGACTTCCTTGCGATTCTCCCGCCGGACGCCGCTCTCCATCAGTACGCGCTCGGAAGAGACTGTCGTCAGCCGCTCATCCCAGAGCTCCACCGGAAGCTGCGTGCGGCGCTTCAGCATCTCGCAGAACTCCGCCGTCTTCTGCGTGCGCTCTCCCTCGGTATTGTTCATATTCTTCGGCCAGCCGAGTACAATCGTCTCTACGCCGTAATCCCGGCAGATCGCCTCGATCTCGGCCAGGGTCCGGCGCAGCTTGTTCTCTTCCTTCCGCGTGATGGTGCGAAAAGGCTGCGCCGTGATACCGAGCTCATCGCTCATCGCGACACCGACTGTTTTTGAGCCATAGTCCAGTCCGAGAATTCTCATCTATCGTCCGCCGTTCTTCTTCTCTTCCATACTGCGAATATAGACGCGCATCAGTTCTTCCAGGATCTCGTCTCTTTCCACCTTGGATATCATGGTGCGGGCGCCCTTGTAATTCGTGATGTAAGTAGGATCTCCGGACATGATGTAGCCGACGATCTGGTTGACCGGGTTGTAGCCTTTCTCATTCAGCGCTTCGTACACATGTTCAAGCACTTCACTGACTTTGACCGGCTTGTCCTGAACGGAAGCGAAATGCTGCGTCTTCTGATTATCTGACATGATTCCTCCTGCGGATCCGCGCAAACTGGCAGATGATACACTCTGAATATTTTAATACAGTTTTTCCCTGTGCGCAAGTGGCCGCACCATCTGCTGCCTGGCAGCCGCGCTCAGCGGCACCTCGGGGGGCAATCTTCTGCAGTTTAAGCCAAAGAGCATCCGCCTTTTTCCTGCCGCGGTCAGTCTGCCAGCTCCCCTTCTTCCACATGTACTTCAAACAGATCTCCCGGGACATGATCCGCTGCCGGAACGCTCAGACGGACATACTCCCTGGTAAAGCCAGTGAGCCTCGCGCCGCTCTCATCTACACTGCTCTGGTCCTTCCTGTCCGCTTCCGGAACAGACGGATGGGCGGCGCCGCCGGAAGCATCGCCGTCCTTGTGACCCTCATACTCCTCCGCCAGGAAGTCCACATTCTTTCCGATGTACCACCGGCAGAATTCCCGCCGGTTTTTCTCATTCTTTATCTGAAGCACATGGCTTCGCTCTGCCTTAACCGGCTCAGGGATCTGATCCGGCATCCGGTCCGCCGCGGTGCCCGCCCGCCGCGAATATTTGAAAATATGCGTCTCATAGAAGCGGATCTCGTCGAGGAATCGGCAGGTCTCGGCAAATTCCTCCTCGGTCTCTCCCGGGAAACCGACAATCACATCCGTCGTGATCGCGGGGTGCTCGTAGTACCGGCGGATCAGCCGGCAGGCTTCCATGTATTCTTCCGGCGTATAGTGCCGGTTCATCCGGCGCAGCGTAGCCGCACTTCCGCTCTGCAGAGACAGATGAAAATGAGGACACACTTCCGGGATATCTGCCATCCGGGACACGAATTCCTCCGTGATGATCCGCGGCTCAAGCGAGCTGAGCCGGATCCGCCCGATGCCGGGAATGCCAGCCAGCCTCTCTGCCAGAGTGCAGAGTGCCGTCCCGAACGGCGTTTCCCTCTCCTTGCCGCTTTCCGGCAGTGAGAGGTCCACCGCCCAGGAGCTCAGATGAATGCCGGTCAGGACGATCTCCCGGTATCCTCTGCCTGCAAGGGTCTCCGCCTCGCGAAGGATCTCCTCCGGAGCCCGGCTTCTCACCCGCCCCCGGACATAGGGGATCAGGCAGTAGCTGCAGAACTGATTGCAGCCATCCTGTATCTTCAGGAATGCGCGGGTATGCCCTTCCTCTGCCGCCAGCGACAGGGGCTCATAGTTCTTTGGCTTCTTCAGATCCACAACGGAGCTCTGCTTCTCGCGGACCAGTTCCAGGAGACGCCCCTTCTGGTCATTGCCGATGACGAGATCCGCGCCGCCCTCGCGCATCGCCGCTTCCGGATCCGCCTGCACGTAGCAGCCGACGGCGACAACCAGCGCCTCCGGGTTATTCTTCTTCGCCCGGTGAATCATCTGACGGGATTTCCGGTCTGCGATATTCGTGACGGTACAGGTATTGATGACATAGATGTCCGCTTTCTCATTGAAGGGAACAATCTCGCATCCAGCCTCTTCCATCTGCTGCAGCATTGCCTCAGTTTCATAGGCATTTACCTTGCATCCAAGGTTATGAAACGCTACCCTGGTCATGTGGTGCACCAGCCTTTCCCATGCCCGAAATATCACAATTTCCCTTGACTTTTCCGGCACGCCCGCTTAGTATGAAATAGAAAAACAGAGAATTTTCTCCGATGCATTATTCATCAGAAAAGGGGTAGTTTCAATGACCACTGTTCAGATCATGTTAAATTCCATCAATAAAGTGAAGAACTTCGTCAATGACATCACACGTTTTGACAGTGATTTCGATCTGGTCTCCGGCCGCTATGTCATCGACGCAAAGTCCATCATGGGAATCTTCAGCCTGGATCTCTCCAAGCCGCTCAACCTGACCATTCATTCCGAGACCGATCTGGATGAGATCATGGAAGTTCTGAAGCCTTACCTCATTGAGTGATGCCCCATAACGAGAATGGAACATCCGGAACACCGGTTTACCCTGAGAGGAGCGCCAGCGGCGCTCCTCTTTTGCGTACTTGGGCTTTTTTCCGGCCGGTCTCATCTGCTTCAGTCAGTCGCCACGCTTCCGTCCACTGCCCCTGCTCCGGCCGGTCTTCCGGGGCAGGATCGTCTCCCCGCCAGGCCGGTCTTCTGCAACTGAGCATTTTCCCTCACTCAATCAATCTCCGGCGTCTCCGCTGCGGAGACTGCCTTCTCTGCCATCTCGCCGATGACAGCGCCCAGATTGTGCTCTGACCGCTGGATAGCATGAAGATTCGGCTTGGTCACCGGATGCTTTGCCACGAAGATGGTGCAGCAGTCTTCATAAGGCTCGATGGAAGTCTCGTAAGTCCCGATTTTCTCGGAGATATCGATGATATCCTGCTTGTCGAATGCAATCAGCGGCCGGATCACGAGCATATGGCAGGCTTCATTCGTCACGGTCAGGCTCTTCATCGTCTGACTGGCCACCTGGCCGATGCTCTCTCCGGTGATCAGCGCCTGGCAGTCATTCTGCTCTGCCAGGGCCTCGGCGATCCGCATCATATAGCGCCGCATGATAATCGTGAGCTCATCGTGCGGGCATTTGTCATAGATGGCAAGCTGAATCTCCGTGAAATTCACAACGTGCAGGCGGATCGGTCCGCTGTACCTTGCGACGATCTTCGCCAGATCCACAACCTTCTGTCTGGCCCGCTCACTCGTGTAGGGCGGCGCGTGGAAATAGACCGCATCCAGTTCCACTCCCCGGCGCGCTGTCATGTAGCCGGCGACCGGGCTGTCGATTCCCCCGGACAGCAGGAGCATCCCCCTGCCGTTCGTCCCGAGCGGCATGCCGCCGGCTCCTTTGATGATCTCCGTGTAGATGTTGATGTCCTCACGCACTTCGATATTCACAAGGACATCCGGGTGATGCACATCCACTTTCATCTGCGGAAATGCATCCAGAATCGCCTCTCCCAGTTTCGCGTTGATCTCGCTGCTGTCCAGCGGATAATTCTTCCGGGCACGCCGTGCGGCCACCTTGAATGTCAGCGGACGGTTTCCGTATTTCTCTTTCATCCAGTCAACTACATGCGCAGACAGGTCCTCGAATCCATGATCCTCGATCTGCAGCATCGGGCAGATTCCCACAATGCCGAAGACATGCTGCAGCGCGTCCAGCGCCTCGTCATAATCGTAGTCCGTCAGAGCCGTCACATAGATCCGGCCCGCGGTCTTGCGGACATCGAACTTTCCGTCGACCTTCTTCATTCTCCGCGCGATCTGCTGAACCAGCTTATCCTCGAAGAGGTAGCGGTTCTTTCCCTTCACTGCGATCTCTGCGTATTTAATCAGAAATGATTGAATCTTCATTTGTTTTCTCTCTGCCTGTCCTCTTCTGCCAGGTCTATGGCAGCGATCTTCTCCGCAGCCTCAGTGTGTGTCACGACCGGCTCCGACGCCGGAAGCATTAGCATTCTGCCGTAACTGCCATGAGGCGTCAGCGCCGCGTGTATCTTCGAAGCTCCGGTACGATCTTCTCCAGAGTCTGGAGCGTCTCATCGATCTCCTCTGCCGTTGTAAAAAACGAGAGGGAAAAGCGAATGGTGCTGTCCCTTAAGGCCGGGGCCAGATGAATGGCCGTCAATGTCGCCGAAGGATGTCTCTGCCCATTAGACGAGCAGGCAGAACCGGAGGAAACACAGATTCCCTCCGCTTCCAGCGAGTGCAGCAGCACCTCACTTCGGATTCCCGCAAAGGATGCACTCACAATATGAGGCGCGCACTCTCTTCCTTCCGGGCCGTTGACGGTAACCCCTTCCATGGAGCGGAGCCCGCGCACCAGCTGCTCCCGCACCTCATAGAGACGGTCCACTTTCTCATCCAGATTCTGACTGATGAGTTTTGCTGCAGTCCCGAGTCCGGTGATCCCCGGAACATTTTCCGTGCCGGACCGGAGGCCGCCCTGCTGTCCGCCGCCCCAGAGAACCGGCTGGATCTTCACGCCTCGCCGCACATAGAGGAATCCGGATCCCTTCGGCCCGTGGATCTTATGTCCGCTCACGGACAGCAGGTCGATCTTCATGCGTCTGGGACGGATGATGAGTTTCCCATATGCCTGAACGGCATCGACATGAAACAGCGTGTTCGGATTCTTTTCCTTGATCAATGCGCCGATCTGTTCTACCGGCTCGATCGTGCCGATCTCGTTGTTCACCATCATCACCGAGACGAGCACCGTATCCGGGCGGATCGCACGAACCAGCTCTTCCGGATCAACCCGGCCCTGCTGGTCTGTCCCCAGCCGCGTGATCTCATATCCCTGCTGCTCAAGGAACTGCGCCGTGGCGGAGATGGACGCGTGCTCGATCTGCGTGGTAATCAGATTTCTGCCGGTACGGTGTCCGGCGAGCATGGTCCCAGTCAGCGCCAGATTGTTGGATTCCGTACCGCCTGAGGTGAAGACAATCTCCTTCGGATCGACCTTCAGAGTCTGGGCGATGTTCTCTGCGGCCTCGCGCACGAGCTGTTCTGCTTCGACTCCCTTCCGGTGGAGTGACGACGGATTGCCATACTCGGCATCCAGGGCGCGCATCATCGCCTCCCGGACCTCCGGAACAGGCTGCGTTGTGGCTGAATTATCCAGATAGATTTCCTTCATGATGTCTGTTCTCTCTCCGTGGCGGCGGAATCCTTCTCCGCGCTGCCTTCTTCCGCAGCGGCGAAATTTCTCTTCGTATCACTATCACCAGTGGATTCCATGGCCTTTTTTCCGCCATCCCCATTGGATGCGAATACCCTCTGCGTATCACTATCGTCAGCGGATGCTGAGGCATTCTTCTCGCCATCCCCAGTGGGGGTCAGGGCCTTTTTCCCGCCATCCCTATTGGATGCGAATACCCTCTTCATACCAATGTCGTCAGCGGATGCAGCGCCTTCCTCTGCCTCGCACTCCAGCCGCGCCATGCAGAGTGACAGGGCAGTCATGCCGGCCGTCTCCGTCCGGAGGATTCGGTTTCCCAGACTGATCACCGCAGCACCCGCGTCCTTGAGGACCTGAATCTCCGATGGTTCAAAGCCGCCTTCCGGCCCGATGAAGATGCCGATATCCTGTCCCGTCTTCAGCTCCCGCAGCGCCTGTAATGTCCCGGACATACCACGGGCGTTCTCATAGGGAACGAGAATCCGGTCCAGCCGGGATGCTTCCTGAACGGCTTCCTGCCAGCTCATGGCGCGCGTCACTTCAGGGATAATCCGCCTTCCTGACTGCCGTGCTGCGCTCTCAGCAATACTGTTCCAGCGCGGGATCTTTGTCTTCTGCTTCTTCTCGTCGAGCCGCGTGACCGATCGCCTCATCGCGACCGGGACAATCCGCACTGCGCCGAGTTCCACTGCCTTCTGCACGATGAGCTCCATCTTCGTGCCCTTCGGCAGTCCCTGATAGAGAATCAGATTCGCGGGCAGCTCCGATTCTTCCACTTCCTCCGGGCATACCTCGGCGATCACCTCATCCCGCCGGATCTCTCGGATGACGCAGTAAAAATCGCGGTCCGACCCGTTGCTCACAACAATCCGGTCCCCCGCCTTCATCCGAAGGACATTCCGGATATGATTGACATCACCGCCCCGAATGGAAATCACGGGGCCATCTGCATCCGGCACAAAGAAATGATACATCCGAACGTCTCCATTTTCCAGTACTTGTTTTCCTAAGCGAAAAATGGCCGGGCAGAAAACGGGCCCGACCTGCTGATTGCCTTGTTCCGTTATCTCCGGCGTGCGGTGAAGGAGACCCACTCTCCATCACGGGTGACTTCAAGAATCTCAAGATCCTTCTGCCGGGCAAATGCCTCCCGCACATCGCTTTCCTTCTCCTGCACGATGCCGGAGGCGATGAACACGCCGCCGGATTTCATATGCTCCCCCACTTCCGGTACCAGCGCGCAGATCACCGGGGCCAGAATATTCGCGGTGACGATGTCATATCTCTCATATCCCACCTGATCCTGAACGGAACGATCATCGATGATATTGCCGCAGATCACCGGGAACTGCTCTTCACGGATTCCGTTCAGCTCGCAGTTCTCCTGCGTGGCTGTGACCGCTTCCGGATCAAGATCCGTGCCGGTCGCAGACGAGGCCCCGAGCCGCAGTGCGGTGATTCCGAGAATGCCGCTCCCGCAGCCAACGTCAAGGACCCGCATTCCTGGCTGTATATACTGGCTGAGCTGGCGGAGGCAGAGCTGCGTGGTCTCGTGTGATCCGGTCCCGAACGCGCTGCCCGGCCGTATGGTGACCACCGTCTTTCCCTCGGTCTCCTCAGGCATCTCCTCCCACTCCGGACGGATGATGATTCTGCCGACCGTCAGCGTATGGAAGAAATCCTTCCACGCGTTCATCCAGTCCTTGTCCTCGGTCTCGGACTGCGTGATGGTGAGCGGTCCCGCGTCGACAATCCCGGCGACATACTGAAGCCGCTCCCGCACCGCGGCCAGGAGTTCTTCCTCTGGCATATCCGGTTCCTCATTCCGGTGCGGAGCATCTCCGCACTGGAACACGGCATCCTTCGCCGCGTCATCTGCAGAGAGGTAGAAGGAGACCCTGGCTCTGCCATCATCCGGCGGAAGCTCCGGCAGGATATCAATAAACATCCCCTTGGTCTCCTTGCTGGTGAGCGGAACATTGTCTTCAATCTCAATTCCACCGATGCCGAGCGCATTCAGCTCTTCGCTGATGAAATCCACCGCCGCAGTCGTCGTGTCAATGGTGTATTTTTTCCACTTCATCGTCTCTCTCCCGGAGGCTGCCGTCAGCCGAACAGATGGTGCTTTCTTCCCTTTGCCGGGCCGCTGGTATGTCCGCCCATGGTCTCGTCAAAATGGCGCAGTGCTTCCTTCTGCTCTTCGTTCATCTTCGTGGGGACCTGCACGTCCAGCGTGGCGTAGTGATCCCCCCTCATATTGCGATTGCGCAGATACGGGACACCATGTTCCTTCAGTCGGATCCGGGTGCCGGTCTGCGTGCCGGGGCGGATCTGATATTCCACCGGACCGTCTACTGTTTCAATCTGAATCGTATCGCCGAGCGCAGCCTGTGCGAAGCTGATCGGCACTTCAGAGAAGATATTGGTATCCTCCCGCTGGAACTTCGGATCGCTGGTGACGGCAACCTCCACCAGAAGATCGCCGCGGCCGCCTCCGTTGGTGCCGGGATCGCCTTTTCCGCGCAGACGGATGCTCTGACCGTTGTCGATTCCGGCCGGAATCTGGATCTCAATCTTCTTGCGCGTCTGATTGTATCCCGTGCCGTAGCAGTGCGGGCATTTCTCACGGATGATCTTACCGGTGCCACCGCAGTCCGGGCACGTGGTGATATTCTGCACCATACCGAACATCGACTGCTGCGTGCGAACCACCTGACCGGACCCGCCGCACTTCGGGCAGGTCTGCGGGCTGGTGCCCTCCTTTGCACCGGTACCATGACAGTGCGGGCACTCTTCCTTCTGATTGACGTCGATCTCCTTCGTGCAGCCGAACACCGCGTCTTTGAAGGAAATGCGCACACCCGTTCTGAGGTTGTCCCCCCGCATCGGCTGATCCGCACGTGCGCGGGACCGACCGCCTCCAAACCCGAACAGATCCCCGAAGATGTCTCCGAAGATATCGTTCATGTTCGCGCTGTTGAAGTCGAATCCGCCTCCGGCTCCTCCTTCAAAAGCGGAAAATCCGTACCGGTCATATTGAGCCCGCTTGTCTGTGTCACTGAGCACCGCATATGCCTCGGACGCCTCCTTGAACTTGTCCGCAGCATCCGGATCATCCGGATGCATATCCGGATGATACTTCTTCGCCAGCTCACGGTACGCCTTCTTGATGGTTTCTGCATCGGCATCCCGGCTGACGCCAAGAACCTCATAATAATCTCTCTTCTGTTCTGCCACCTGCGCAGCCCTCCATGGATGCTTTCTTTACATGGCCAAGGCCTGCCGCCGAAAATCCGGCAGCAGGCCTCTTTTATTCTTGTGTTTTTGCTCTTACCAGTCTGTAACAGTACCGCTCTGAATCAGACTTCCTTGAAGTCCGCATCCACGACATCGTCGTCGGCGCCGCCATTGCCTGTGCTGCTGCCAGCACCCGGATTCGGGCCGCTCTGACCATTCTGTCCGCCCTGCTGAGACTGTGCGTTCTGATACATCTGAGCAAACAGAGCCTGCGAGCTCTTCATCAGTTTGTCCTTGCCATCCTTGAGCTCCTGGATCTGAGAATCCGTCAGCTCCGTCGCATTGGCGGTGGACTCAACCACTTTCTTCAGGGCATCCAGATCTCCCTGGACCTCTGCCTTCGCATTGGCGTCCAGCTTGTCTCCCGTCTCCTCCAGGGCTTTCTCCACCTGGAAGACCAGAGCATCCGCGTCGTTGCGGGCATCAATGCCCTCCTTGCGCTTCTTGTCCTGAGCCTCATACTCAGCTGCTTCCTTCACGGCGCGGTTGATATCATCCTCCGACATATTCGAGCTCGAGGAGATCGTGATGTGCTGCTCCTTGCCCGTGCCAAGATCCTTGGCGGATACATTGACAATACCGTTCGCATCAATATCGAAGGTGACTTCGATCTGCGGAACACCTCTTCTTGCAGGCGGGATTCCGTCGAGACGGAACTGACCAAGCGACTTGTTGTCCTTCGCGAACTGACGCTCGCCCTGCAGAACGTTGATATCTACAGCTGTCTGGTTATCTGCCGCCGTCGAGAAGATCTGGCTGTGCTTCGTCGGGATGGTCGTGTTTCTCTCGATCAGC
>CADBOY010000153.1 GCA_902796405.1 uncultured Lachnospiraceae bacterium
ATCAGCTTCGAGGCGATCTCGACATGCGCCCGGTTCACCATGACCGGATTCTGGAGAAGACGCAGCCTGGCGTAGTGACCGGTCTTGCCTGGACGCAGGTCGGAGGAGAGATTCTATACATCGAAACTCTGCTCACCAAGGGCAGCGGCAAGCTCATCATCACCGGTCAGCTCGGCGATGTGATGAAGGAATCCGCACAGATTGCGGTCAGCCTGGTCAAGTCTCTCTTCCCGGACAAGGCGGAGCTCTTTGAGAAGAACGATCTGCACATCCATGTGCCGGAAGGAGCCGTCCCCAAGGATGGTCCGTCCGCCGGTATCACTCTGACCACAGCCATTGCGTCTCTGGTGACAGGCCGCCCTGTCAGCCCGGATGTCGCGATGACCGGTGAGATCTCACTGCGGGGTGCCGTCACGGCAATCGGCGGTCTGCCCGAGAAGCTGATGGCCGCTCAGCGCGCCGGCGTAAAGACCGTATTCCTGCCGGAAGAGAATGTCGATGATCTCCGGGATGTGGCGCAGGAAGTGCGTGACGCTCTGACGATCATCCCCGTCTCCAGCGCAGAGGATGTGCTGGAACACCTGGAGATTCTCCCTGTTCCGGAACTGGAGAAAACCGCGTAAATACCGGCACGTTAGGAAGGGCGATACCGGCACATAATCCAAGGTGAATATCAGCCAGACGATTGTTCCTACGCAAAAGGCCGGAAGGTTCCCTCTGGGAGCATGGCGCAGAGCGCGCTCCCGGAGGTCCTTTCCGGCCTCTTTTTCTGCCTTTCCGTGCACGATCCGTTTCCCGGATCAGCCGGAGATTTCCCTATCACTGACTCAGCCATTTCCCCGGATCAGCCAGAGATGTTGACATTCGCGGACTCATCCTGTTTCTGAATCAGTCGGAGATGTTCACATTTTCGAACTCAGCTGTTTCCCGGATCAGCCGGAGATGTTGACATTCGCGGACTCATCCTGTTCCTGAATCAATCAGAGATGTCCGTGTCCAGATTCACCCGGAGATCATAGTCGGGATATTTCTCCTTCACCTTGTCCAGGACCTGCGCATAAACCGCCTGGCGATCCGGCGCTGCGAAATCAACGATCACGTCAAACCGAAGCGTCCGGTTGGGGATATCACAGTAGAACCCATGCATCTGCAGCACATACTCGGTGTTCATCACCAGCTCACGGACGCCGGTCAGAAGTGCCGCTGCCTCGTCGTCCTTCGTGTTCATCGCATAGACACCGATTCCGGTGAGCAGGACGCCGCACTCGCTGTACACCCGGTCAAAGATCTCGCGGGAGAGCTTATCGATCTGATCTGCGGTATACGTATCCGGAATCTCAATATGCACCGATCCCTGATAGCGGTCCGGGCCATAGGCATGCAGAATCAGATCGTACGCCCCGTGCACACCATCTACCGAACAGACCGCCGCTTTCACTTTCCGGGCAATATCACTGTCGATGCGCTCACCCAGAATCTGACTGAGCGTATCCCGCAGCATCTCCACACCGGATTTGATGATGATCACCGCGATGATGGCGCCGAGCCATGCTTCCAGGCTCACATGACAGAGCAGATATATCGCTGCTGCCACCAGAGTGGACGCCGAGATGATGGAATCCAGCGTTGCGTCCTCTCCGGAATTAACCAGGGAGTCCGAATTCACCCGTTTTCCTACTCCCTTCACGTAGCGGCCGAGCACGATCTTCACGGCCACGGCCGCGGCGACAATGATCAGAGCCGCTGAGCTGTAATCCGGCGCCTCCGGGTGCAGGATCTTCTTCACCGATTCGGTGAAGGAGGTGATGCCGGCGTACAGGACAAGCATCGAGATCAGCATGGCGCTGATATACTCAATCCTGCCGTAACCAAGAGGATGCTTCTTATCCGCCGGTTTGGCCGCCAGCCTGGTGCCGAGGATTGTAATCACTGAAGACAGCGCGTCGCTCAGGTTATTGACCGCGTCCAGAGTAATGGCAATGGAATGCGAGAGCATGCCGACTGCCGCCTTGAACGCCGCCAGCAGGACGTTCGCCAGTATGCCGATGATGCTCGTTCGTACAATCTGACGGTCGCGCGCCGCAGCGGCGGCCGCGCGCTCCATCACGCTTCTCGCATTCTGATTTTTCCCTTGATTCTGATCCGACATATCCGGTCTCCTCTTCTTCCTGACCGCTTTTTCTCTGCTGCCTTCCAGGCAGCGGCAGCAAGGCGGTTTCCGCATGGTTTTCTGCTCCATGTGGCTTTTTTTTCAAACAAGGTCCGCTGCTTCCCCTCCTGGCAGGATTCTTCCATCTGTATGAACCTGCCGCCGGCGGCGGAATTTCCTTCCGCGGTCCTTGCACTGACGCACAATCCTTGATATTATATTCTTTATTGTGCGCTCTGTCAACGCACCGCCGGCGCACTTTCTGGGCGGCGCGGCGGCAGATTCTGTACCTCGCCGTACCGGCCTCTGTCTGATATTATTTTCTCATCTGCGCGCTGTAAATGCCGGGAAATGGCTGAAACAGATACTTTCCCGCGTTTTCCTTCATTTCGTTCGAAGACGGCATATCTAGTTGTTTCTCCGCGTTCGGACCACTATATATTGTGTTTTTAGTTCAATTTCCTCTTTACAATTCCCTGATTGGTCATTACAATAGGCATGTACTGACAAAAAGGACTGCCTGCCATTGCACCGCGGAATGGTTCCGGGTGAAAGTGAGGAGAAGGAATATGTATTATGATGAGAGCCTGGATGGGAACATGGAACTGGAAGATCCTCAGATCTGTGTGATGAAGCGCTCCGGGGAGCGCGTTCCCTTCGACCATGCGAAGATTGAGAACGCGATCCGCAAGGCAAACCGGGAAGAGGGAATTGTGTCCGAGCGCCTGACCGACCCGGAGATCCGGCAGATTGTCTTCGGGATCATGAAGGACGCCGAGAACGCCGGACGCGACCTCTCCGTGGAGGAGATTCAGGACAAGGTCGAGGATGCTCTGATGGGAAGCGGCAAGTACAAGGTTGCCCGCCTCTACATCACCTACCGCTACAAGCACAACGAGATGCGCAAGATGAGCGACATCGATCAGAAGATCGCCGGTGTCGTCGAGCGCGACAATGAAGAAGTCAAGCAGGAGAACTCCAACAAGAACCCCACCGTCCTCTCTGTCCAGAGAGACTATATGGCGGGCGAGTGGAGCCGCTACTACACGAACCGCTATCTGCTGCCAGATGACATCACAAGAGCCCACAAGGAAGGCATCATTCATTTTCATGACGCCGACTACTTCGCACAGCACATGCACAACTGCGATCTCGTCAATCTGGACGATATGCTGCAGAACGGCACCTGCATCAGCGGAACGCACATTGACACGCCGAAGTCCTTCGCGACGGCCTGCACCGTGGCGTCCCAGATCGTCGCACAGGTTGCTTCCAGCCAGTATGGCGGACAGACGATCACGATGTCTCACCTCGCGCCCTTTGTCGACGTGAGCCGCCGGAAGATCGCGAAGCGCCTGCGCTCCGAATTCAACGAGACCGGGATCCAGACCACCGAGGAGAAGTTCCACGAGCTCGTCGAGAGGGAACTCCGCAAGGAGATTGAGTCCGGCTGCCAGACGATCCAGTATCAGCTGATCACCCTGCAGTCCACCAACGGCCAGGCGCCCTTTGTCACGGTCTTCCTGTACCTCAACGAGGTCCCGGAGGGACAGACCCGCGATGACCTTGCGCTGATCATCGAGGTCATGCTGCGTCAGCGGATTCTCGGCGTCAAGGACCGCGGCGGCGTCTACATCACGCCGGCTTTCCCGAAGCTGATCTACGTCCTTCAGGAGGACAACATCACCGAGGGCTCCAGGTACTACGATCTTACAACGCTCGCCGCAGAGTGCACGGCCAGGCGCATGGTTCCCGACTATATTTCCGAGAAGCAGATGCTGAAGCTCAAGGGAGACTGCTATCCCTGCATGGGATGCCGCAGCTTTCTGACGCCGGACCGCTTCACCGATGCGGGCGCCGGCAACGTAGCGAACGCGCAGAATTACGTACCCGGCAAGCACAAGTACTACGGGCGCTTCAATCAGGGCGTTGTCACGATCAACCTGGTGGATGCTGCCTGCTCGTCCGGCGGAGATGAGGAAAAATTCTGGAAGATCATGGACGAGCGTCTCGAACTGTGTCACAAAGCGCTCCGCATCCGCCACGAAAGACTGCTCGGAACGCCCTCCGATGTTGCTCCGATCCTCTGGCAGGACGGCGCTCTGGCCCGTCTGAAGCCCGGAGAGAAGATTGACCGGCTGCTCTACGGAGGCTATTCGACGATCTCGCTGGGATACGCCGGTCTCGCCGAGTGCGTCTACTACATGACCGGACAGTCTCACACCGCCGAGGGCGGCAAGGAATTCGGGCTGCGCGTCATGCACCTGCTGAACGATTGCTGTGCGAAATGGAAGAAAGAGGAGAACATCGACTATTCGGTATATGGAACGCCTCTGGAGAGCACAACGTATAAATTCGCCAAATGCCTGCAGAAGCGCTTCGGCAAGATTCCGGGCGTGACCGACCACAACTACATCACGAACAGCTATCACATCAATGTCCGCGAACACATCGATGCCTTCACCAAGCTTTCGAAGGAGGCAGAGTTCCAGCAGCTCTCCCCGGGCGGCGCGGTCAGCTACGTCGAGGTTCCGAACATGCAGAACAACATCCCGGCCGTTCTCGCCGTGATGCGCCATATCTACGACACGATCCTCTATGCCGAGCTCAACACGAAGAGCGACCTCTGTGAGGTCTGCGGCTTTGACGGCGAGATTCAGATCGTGAAGGATGACTCCGGCAAGCTGATCTGGGAGTGCCCGAACTGCGGCAACCGCGATCAGACGAAGATGCATGTCGCGCGCCGGACCTGCGGATATATCGGCACGCAGTTCTGGAACCAAGGCCGCACCCAGGAGATTCAGGACCGCGTCCTGCACCTGTAAGGATCATGTCTGTAACGATAAGGGGAGACCGGCGGAAATGCCGGTCTCTTCTATATTAATAGAAATGTTTGCTGGTAATCTGCATTTCTCCGTTATACCTTGGTAAACTCCCCGATCAGCAGTTTTATCACCGCCTTCTCTTCTCCGTTCTCACCGTTTTCTTATCCCTGTATTCATCTTTAC
>CADBOY010000154.1 GCA_902796405.1 uncultured Lachnospiraceae bacterium
ACGAGACATAGAAAAAGCCCGGAACCCCAGTGTTTATGCTGGTTTCCGGACTTTTAACATTTATTCGAATTCAATCGTGCCCGGCGGCTTGCTCGTGAGATCATACAATACGCGGTTGACCCCGTGCACTTCGTTAATGATTCGCGTCATGCATCGGTTCAGGACCTCGAAAGGAATCTCTGAAGCATCTGCCGTCATGAAGTCGCTGGTATTCACCGCCCGCAGAGCGACTGCATAGTCATAGGTCCGCTCGTCTCCCATCACACCGACAGACTGCATGTTGGTCAGTGCGGCGAAATACTGACCGAGACCCTTGTCACATCCCGCCTTGTGCAGTTCCTCACGGTAAATGGCATCCGCCTCCTGCACAATCCGAACCTTCTCTGCGGTCACCTCACCGATGATGCGGACACCCAGACCGGGGCCCGGGAACGGCTGACGGCTCACCAGGTATTCCGGGAGGCCGAGCCGGCGGCCTGCATTGCGGACCTCGTCCTTGAAGAGCATGCGGAGTGGTTCGACAATCTTCTTAAACGCGATATGATCGGGAAGACCTCCTACATTATGATGCGACTTGATGCGCGCTGACTTTCCGAGTCCGCTCTCGATCACGTCCGGATAAATCGTTCCCTGTGCCAGGTAGTCCACTTCTCCGATCTTCTTTGCTTCTTCCTCGAAGACGCGGATGAATTCCTCGCCGATGATCTTCCGCTTTCTCTCCGGATCCGTCACACCTGCCAGCTTATCGTAAAACCGCTGCTGGGCATTGACCCGGATGAAGTTCAGTTCGAACGGGCCATCCACGCCGAAGACGGATTCTACCTGGTCGCCTTCATCCTTGCGGAGAAGACCGTGGTCCACGAAAACGCAGGTCAGCTGCTTACCCACTGCCTTGGAGAGCAGCGCAGCGGCAACCGAAGAATCGACTCCGCCGGACAGTGCGCAGAGCACCCTGCCGTCACCGATCTCTTTCTTCAGTGCTTCCACCGTCTGATCGACGAAGCTTCCCATCTCCCAGTCACCGACACAGCCGCAGATTCCGCGCACAAAATTGTAGAGAATCTCCTTGCCGTATTCGGTATGGAGCACTTCCGGATGGAACTGAACACCGTAAATACCACGCTGTGCATCCTCCATCGCTGCTGCCGGACAGTTCGCCGTCGTCCCGGTGATGCGGAAACCTGCCGGAACCTCTGCGATATAATCGGTGTGGCTCATCCAGCCGGTCGATGTCTCCGGCACTCCGGTAAACAGGCGGCTCGTCGTGTCCAGATGAATCTCTGTCTTTCCGTATTCGCTGACCGGAGCCGTCTCCACCTTGCCATCCAAAAGATAGTCAATCAGCTGATCACCATAGCAGATTCCAAGGATCGGGACTCCCAGATCAAAGATCTCCTTACTGCAGCGCGGCGACTGCTCCAGATAGACGCTGTTCGGCCCGCCGGTGAAGATAATGCCCTTCGGCTGCTTCTGACGGATCACATCCAGTGATGTCGTATAGGGAAGCACCTCGGCATACACATGACATTCTCGGACTCTTCGGGCGATCAGCTGGTTATACTGACCTCCGAAGTCGAGAACAATGACAAGTTCTCTTTCCAATTTACCCCTCATTTCTTATTGATGCTGAACATCCCGCGGGAAGTTTCCGTTATCACTCCGCCGAATCCGTATCAGCCATTTTCCCTTCATCATTCGAAGCGGCCGGTTCACCCTCCTCGGTGCCTGCCGGTTCTGCAGCGTCTCTTTCCACCGCTGTCTCAGGCTGAGGTTCAGCCGCGGCCTGCTCTGCGCCCTCCGCAGCTTCTTCGTATTTTTCTCTCTGCGGCGGCACATCTTCCGGAAGCTTAGTCCCGCACTTTCCGCAGAATCTGGCGTCTGCGGAAAGCTGGGCTCCGCAGTTCGGGCAGACCTTTCCGCCCTTGATCTCATTGATCTGCCCCTGAATTCCGGCAATCTCAGAGCGAAGCTGACGCACCTGTGAGAAAACCTCTTCGAATTCTGCCGGTTCCTCTGCGCAGCTGTCAAAATATTTCAAGCCGATCTGCCTGTATACTTCATCCAGCTTGTTCTTTGCTACCGCCTGTTTCTGCTGCAAAGAGAGGAGGCTTGCCGTCTCCTTCACCTTGCTCTCTACACTTTGTCCCGCTCGGGTAAATCTTCTGCTCAGGCTGTCCCAGTTCATGAATGACACCTCCATGCAGTGAACAATGAATAGCACTCCGGTCTGACCAGCTCTTCTCGCTCTCATGCTCTGAGCGGTCCGACCGGCGCCCGTCAACAAAGTAATCATACCAGAAAATGCCGGTACCTTCTACCCTGTTCTCCGGTATGTGGAGCATTCCGGAGCGCCACTGGCGGTAATATACAGATATCTCTGTCATGCATGACGATTGCCGAAGCTGGCGCTTTCCGTATTCTGAAGTCAGTTCCCCTGGTAAAACTGCTCAATTCCATCCATCGTCGCATGCATATTCGCCATCAAGGCATCGACGATAGTGATCGCCGCCATGGCCTCAACCACAACGGCAGCCCGGCGGACAACAATGGGGTCATGCCTCCCGTGGATCTCAATCTCCGTATTCTCATGATTCCGGTTCACGGTCTTCTGCGTTCTTGCAATCGAAGGCGTCGGCTTGAAGGCAGCACGAATCACAAGGTCGCTGCCATCCGTGATCCCTCCGAGGACACCGCCTGCGTGATTCGTCACCTTGATCACCCGGCCATCTTCCTCTGCGGCAAACGCGTCATTGTTGCGGGAACCAGAAGAACGGGCCGCGGCAAAACCGTCTCCGATCTCCACGCTCTTGACCGCTCCGATGCTCATGACCGCTTTGGCCAGATTGGCATCCATCTTCTCAAATACCGGATCTCCCAGTCCTGCCGGTACGCCGTGCACGATGCACTGCACCACCCCGCCGGCAGAGTCTTTCTCCGCCATCCGCTGGTCCAGAAACTGGCGTACTGCCTCTTCATCTGACGCATCAATGCCGCCAATCTCTGTCACACGGGTGTCAAAGGAAATGCCGATCCGGGCGAGAATCTTCTCCGCAACAGCGCCGGCAGCAACCCGCGCCGCAGTCTCCCGCGCAGAAGAGCGGCCGCCGCCCCTGTAATCGCGAATTCCATACTTCGTATCGAAGGTGTAATCGGCGTGCCCTGGCCGGTAGACCTCTGCGATATTCGAATAATCCGCGGAATGGTGATCTTTGTTGCGCACCATCATCGAGATCGGAGTTCCCGTCGTCACACCCTCAAACACGCCGGAGAGAATTTCTACCTGATCCTCTTCCTTCCGCTGCGTTGTGTATTTGTCCTGCCCCGGTTTTCTGCGGTCCATCATGCGCTGAATGTCCTCTTCCGCCAGCGCCAGGCCGGCCGGGCAGCCGTCCACAACAACCCCGATGGCCTTCCCGTGAGACTCTCCCCAGGTTGTCACTGTAAAATATCTGCCGATGGATGATCCTGCCATACTGATCTCCTCACTGCGCACTCTGCAATCGATATAATAAAGCGGGAATATCCCTGTGCAACAGAATACCATACAGGAAAACACTTTACAACAAATTCGATTCCGCCTATACTTTGAGAAGTCATAATACTTTCGTTTTGCGGCAGAGGTGCAAGACTTCTGCCAGGGGACACAGGAGGAGATCATGAATGCATTCCTAAAGGAATTCAAAGAATTCATCACCAAGGGCGACGTGCTTAGCATGGCTATCGGTATCATCATCGGCGGCGCTTTTACGGCGATTGTTACCTCTCTGACCAATGATGTCATCGGGCCGATCATCGGTATGATCTGCGGCGGCATCGATTTTTCCGGTCTGGCCATCACAGTGGGAAGCGCACAGCTGATGATCGGCAATTTCATCCAGGCTGTCATCAACTTCCTGATTACCGCATTCGTGCTGTTCTGTCTGCTCAAGGCATTCAACAAGATCCTGCCGAAGAAGGAGCCGGAACCCGAGCCCGAGCCGGAGACGCCGGAGGACGTCAAGCTTCTCGCCGAGATCCGCGATCTGATGAAAGCACAGGAAGACCACAAGGAATAAAAGGACAATTTCAGAAATTTCAAAGGGGACGCCGGAAGCATACCGGCGTCCCCTCATTTTCTTCTGCCGTCCTGTCCTCAGCCGGCATTGGCCTTTGTTTCAGCAGTCGTTTTCAGCTGCTTCTCCGCCGCTTCAAGCGGTTCGTCTGCGTCCGTTGTCACGTCATCCGAGATTTCGGTGTCCGGCTTGATGCCGACCCCATGAATATCCGTTCCTCCCGGAGTGAAGTAATGGGCTGTCGTCAGCTTGACCGCAGAGCCGTCACTCAGCGGGAAAAAGGTCTGTACGATCCCCTTGCCAAATGTCTGCGTGCCGACAATCTGTGCCCGGCCATTGTCCCGGAGCGCACCGGAAAGGACCTCCGCCGCACTGGCCGTATTGCCATTGACCAGTACAACGACCGGCTCCGTGATATACTGCGCCTCCTTGCATTTGTAATCGGTGCGGTTCTTCTGCTTGTCCATCATATAGAGGATGCCATCCCCCTTGGGCAAAAACAGATCTGCAATATCCGTCACACTGGTGAGCAGGCCGCCGGGATCATCCCGAAGATCGAGGACAAACGAAGTCATTCCCTTAGACCGGAGCTGATCCACGGCATCCTTGAGCTGATCGGCGGAAACGCTGTCAAATTCCGTGAGCTGGATATAGCCGATGGTTTCATCCAGCATCTTTGACGTTACCGTAACCTTATCCACCTTAGCGCGCTGCATCGTAAGATCCAGATATCTGCCATCCCGGTAAACCGTAACCTGCACCTTGCTTCCGGCTTTGCCGCGGATCAGAGTGACCACCTTGTCCAGGTCGCTTGACGTGATATCGGTGCCGTCTACCGCCGTGATGATATCGCCGCTTTGCATTCCCGCTTTGTCGGCTGGACTGCCGGAATAGACCGTCAGTGCCCGGATCGCTCCGGTATCACTGTCCTGCTGAACTGCCACGCCGATACCCACATAGGAACCGCTGCTGTCATTCATTGTCTCTGCGTATTCCTCGGGAGTAAAATATTCCGAATACGGATCACCCAGACCGGCGATATATCCTTTCACCGTATTGTCATAGATGGTATCGGCACTGACGGAAAAAATATAGTGCTCATCGATCAGCTTGTCAATCTCCGCCAGCTGATTCTCGAGCCGACTGCCAAAAGCCTCCTCCTCCCCGGAAAGAAGGTCCGAAGGTTTAGTCTCTTCTGCCGTTTCGGATTCTGCTGTCTCTGTCTCATCACCGCTCTTCGCGGTCCCGGACTCTGCTGCCGCAGTGCCTTCCGTTTCACCGGATTCCGAGGCAGATTCTTTGCTTTCTCCAGAACCGGCTGCCGCACTCTCTGACTCTGCTTTGGGTGTTTCGCCAGTCTCGGTTTCGGCGGAATGATCCGTCTCTGTCCGGCCTGCCGCACCACTGCCCAGCCCTCCCGGAAGCGATCCTCCGTAATTCCGTACGGCCCAGGCACCGCCGATCACCAGAAAGCAAAGGAGCATCATTACGATCATTCCCGTGACAAAGCCTTCACGGAAGGAATGACGGCGGATGGCAGGACTTCCCGGCGTTCCTCCGTTGTCGCCCGGAACCGGCGACCGGAAGCTGCTTCTCCACTGGTCCTGTGATTCCTCGCGCCGGTCCGGCCGCGGCGAAGTATTCTTTGCTCTGGATATGTTCGCCGCATAGAGATCCTTCGGCCCGGATTCCCTGTTCTGTTCCCGCGCCTTTTCCTGATTCGAAGCCTCTGCCGGCTCCGTTCTCGGTTCAGGCGCTTTGCCCGGTGCCCCGGCGGCCTCCGACTTTGATTTGGAGGTCTTTCCTGGTGCTTTAGCTGTTCCCAAGTTCACCTCTGGCGTTTTGCTCGATACCCCGGTCGCCTCCGGTTTTGATTCGAGCGCTTTACCCGGTTCCTCAGCCATTTCCGGGTTACGTTCGGGCGCTTGGTTCGGTGTCCCGGTCGTCTCCGGCTTTGATTCGAGCGCTTTACTCGGTTCCTCAGCGGCCTCCGGGTTCAATTCTGGTGCTCTGTCTGGTGCCTCTGCTGTCCCCGGCTCTGTTACTTTTTTCTGTTCATCACTCATATACAGCGAACTCCTTATCAAGCAGAATTCGTGCTGGTTTCTCTGTGAATCATCTCAAAACAGGAGGAAGTTCCATGAAGGAAAAGATGCTTCTCTGCCTTCCTGCTCTCTTATGGTGACCGGAATTTTCCCTCCTCTTGCACTTACGCTTAGAGGAACTGTCCGAAATTGTTGGCAATTCCGCACAAAAAGTTGGTTCACATTCCCCGGTATCTTTTTTATAATAGCACTAATCTGATTTTTTTCGTACCGCCTTTTTCTTCTCAGATATTCTCAATGAAAGGACTGAAATGAAAGGGGAGCGGTTATGACAACATTTGAACCCAAGAATTATCTTATGGGGCGGCGCATCCGCCGTGAGAGAACCATGTGGAGCATGACACAGGAGGAGCTTGCCGACCGGCTGGGGATCAGTGCCAATTATCTCGGTCAGATTGAGCGCGGGACACGTGAATTATCACGGAAGATGGAATACCGTCTCTGCAGCCTGTTCAGCATGACACATGAAGACCTGTATGGAACGGCAGAGCAGAACATCTCTGCTCAGGATGCGGATCAGGTGGCAGAAAACGGGCTGATCTTTCATGATCTCAGCGAAAGAGACCTTCACCGTCTGCTGCACAGCTGTACACCGGAAGAGCTGCAGCTGTGCGGGCACCTGATCCGCAGCCTGCTTCATTACACAAGAGTATACGGGAAAGAGATATCCTGCCTGTCCGAGGATTACGCTTCCCACTCCAGCCCCAGCGACAGCGCATCACCAGAGGAAGATACAGATCCAACCCTGGATCAGGCTCCGGCTCAGATTACCGATTCCGAACCGGCTAATTCCCGTCAGGCCTCCACAGAGAAGACTGCCTCTGCCGAAGCGGAAGTACAAAGCGATCGTCCGGCAGACTCCGAGACAGGCAGCGTCCGCCGTCAATCCCGTCGGTATGAATATTCGATATGGAAGGAACCCGCTTCAAACCGGCAGCAGTCTTTGTCCATCCATTGAGCCGAAAGATACCAGAACCGAAGCAACGCGAGGCGGCGACAAGCACCCAGAGCGAACTTCACCCAAGGCTTCCGGCGGTATGTCCGCACCGTCAGATGACTGTTGAAACAGAGTCATCTGGAGGCCCAACACATACGAAGCGGGTCTGTCAGAAGATTTCTTCTGACAGACCCGCTGATGATCACGATCTGTGCCGCTCATTCCGGCCAGGCATTCTTTTTCTTTCGTTCCGCGAATCGGTGCGTCCTGCCGCCTCTCTCCTCGCCGGACGCCGATCACGGCTCCAGGCCCGACCTTCGGCCTCTTCTCTCTTCTCCGGACGTCTTCCTCGATATTCGGATTTTGAGCCATCTTCCGCAACTCCCACTCTGGATGCCCTCCTGGTGTATTCCGCCTTAGGCCCCCGCTTAGTATATTCCGGCTTTGACTCCCGCTTCGCGTATCCCGTTTTCGTCTCTCTCTTTGCGGCTTCCCTTTTTGATCCCTTCCTGTCGGATCCCGCCTTCGGTGATTTACTCGCGTATTTCGCCTTCGACGCTTTCACCTCGGATCCCGCTCTCGAGATGTCTTTTCCGGATTCCGCTTCTGCCGCTTTCTTTGCAGCTTCCTCTGCGGCAGTGGTCCAGCGGATCGACGTATCCGTGATCTCAATCATGTTCTTCTTGAGAAGCTGCCCGACTGCGCGCTTAAATGCTGCCTTGGAAAGCTCCAGCTCACGCTGGATCACCTCCGGGTCTTCCTTATCGTTAAACGGAAGTTCTCCGCCAAATGCTTCGATTGCCTGGAGAATCCGGTCCGCATCCTCCGACATCTGCGCATATGCTTTCTTCCGGATACTCAGATTCAGTTTTCCATCCGGACGAACCTTGATGACGCGCGCCTGAACCCGCTCGCCGATCTTCAGACGGCGGTACAGCTCCTGGCGGGGAATCAGACCGAAATACCGGTCATCCACGGCAACAAGTGCGCCCATTGTGCTGCTCAGCTGATAGACCACGCCTTCCACCCGGTCTCCGGTCCGATAAGGAGATTCGGTGGACAGCCGGTCATAGATGTGCATCGACGCCGCCAGTCGTTCGCTCTTATCAATATAGAGGGTAACCAGTACCTTCTGGCCCTGATGCAGCGTGCCGTTTTGCTCATGGAACGGAAGGAACAGATCCCGGTCCAGTCCCCAGCTCAGGAACGCGCCGATATCCGTCACCGAAACCACGGTCAGGCTTGCGATCTGCCCCAGTGTCAGTGCCGGCTCCAGGGTCGTTGCGATCAGTCTTCCCTCGGAATCCTTATAGAGAAATACCCGCAGCACCGTCCCGGGAAGTGCTCCGTCGGGAATCTGTTTCCCGGGAAGCAGCACGGCGCTCTCCGGCTGATCCTTCTCCACAAGGAGTGCCCCGGAGTGATTGATCTCCCGAATCACAAGATCCTGCATCTTCCCCAGTTCAAACATCTGACGCTCCCTTCCCGGCATCGTCCGCCAAATCCAGTGCATTCTGTTCCAAAGCTGCGCCGCGGCCGTCATGCAGATCCGCCATCTTCACTTCGATCACCGCGTACGGATCACCGCTCTGGCTGCACAGCGCAACCACCGTCCGGCCATCACTCTGTCCCACCCTGGGATATAAGCTGTCTCCATAGACCGCAGCCCTGCAGTACTCCACGCGCAGCTCCGCCGGTCTCCCCTCCGGGAAAAAGGCTGACGCAATCAGAATATACTGCACGTTGTTGACATGGTGATTGAGGTCAATCTGTGAGCGCAGAACCGGAACCGGCGGCATCTCCTGCATCTGATCCGGAAGGGCGATCTTCCGCTGATCCGAGTAATCCATATCCAGCGGCTTGTCCAGCTTGTACACGGAGATATCCTCATCCGTTACACGGACCGGATGCATGCGCTCCGTATCAATCAGCGTCCAGAGGGAATTGGCACGCACCGTATAGACGCCGTCCGCATCGATCAGACCAAAGTTACGATATCCGAAGAAATGACTGAATTTCCAAGGGCGGGTTTCCGCGGTGAAGGCTTCGTGAATCGCCGGATAACGGTCAAAGATCACGTGCCAGTAAGCCAGGAGCCATGCCCGGTGTTCCCGGCCGATGACGTCATGCCCTTTCCCCAGAGACTCTGTCTGAAAATCCGAGCAATCCTGAAACAGATTCATCACAGCCGGCAAGGAAATCAGGCCGTCCTCCGCTGTCTCACTGTATCGTACGCATCCCTTGAACTGATACATGATCTCTACCTTTCCTGCGTATTTCTTTTTAGTAAAGAAAAACCCTTGTAAACTAAGTTACAAGGGTAAAAGCTGGGCTACAAGGATTCGAACCTTGAAATGACGGAGTCAGAGTCCGTTGCCTTACCATTTGGCGATAGCCCATCGGTGAACACT
>CADBOY010000155.1 GCA_902796405.1 uncultured Lachnospiraceae bacterium
GAAGTTCTTCTCCGGTGAGTCAGCTGTTCTCCAGTACCTTCCGGCAGTAGGTCTGCCAGGACGGTGTCGGGTGATCCTGCAGCAGCTGACTGATCTGCGGGTCGCCGGTGAGATCTGCTGTGAAGTACAGCAGACTGCTTTCGCCCTCCGGGCACGCAGAGAGGATCTGATAGGCCTGCTCGACGGCAGCGCTGATCCGCTCTGCCGCTTTTTCCAGATCTTTTTCCTGCTCTTTTATGCGCGCGGTGCCATACTCTGGATAGGTTACGGTCATCCCGGCCTTGACCCACTCAACGGTGTCGGCTTCCATGGACGCGAGCACGTGCTTCTCGCGGAATTCTTCCACCGGTTTGATCAGATTGTGCTTTACCCGGATCTCGGCGGCTTCGTATTTCTGCCGGAAGAATTCCCGGCGCACGGATTCGCTGGAGAAATCCGCTTCCTGCGGGATCAGGGCGATCAGCTCGCGGCGCCGCCGAAGCAGATCCAGTTTGTCGGCGCGCTGAACCGCAGCAGTCTGAATGCGGTGGAAGAGCATTGCCGAGATGGACAGGCATTCGGTTGCCTGGCAGCCGGCCAGCCGGAAAGGATCGGAGGCGAGGTCCTCCGCAAAGTCTCCGGTGCCTCCGTACTGCATGGAGTAATGGCGGAACAGATCGTAATACATATAGAAAGAATGGGCGATGGCATCGTGCTGCAGATACTGCAGTACCAGTTCTTCGCTGACGGGCTCTCTGTCTTCTTCATAGGAGAGCAGAATGCAGGAGAGATCTTCCCAGCCGCGCGCCGTCACGAACAGACGTCCGCGGTCTGTATCCCGGATCTGATAGAAATGCTCCGGGAACACCGTCAGGTAAGTGCGAATCGCCGGATGAACGCCGCACTCCCGGGCATATTTCTGCCAGATGGCAAGATCCGCCTCCACATCGATGTTCTTCACGCGGTCCAGTGTGACCATGTCCAGTTCCCGCACGGATTTGTTGTATTCCGGCGGATTGCCGGCTGCGACGATGATCCAGTCCTCAGGGAGGGGATTATTGCCGAATGTCTTGTTCTGCAGAAGTTGCAGCATCACCGGCGCGAGTGTCTCGGAGACGCAGTTGATTTCATCCAGAAAGAGGATGCCACTTGTCTTGCCGGAGGTCTCCATATATTCGTAGATCGCGGCAACGATCTCGCTCATGGTATATTCCGTGACCTGCACTTCTGTGCCGCGATAGGTCCGGTGGGAGATATAGGGCAGTCCGATAGCGCTTTGCCGCGTGTGGTGCGTCATCGTATAGGAGAGCAGCCCGCATCCGGTTTCGGCCTGAATCTGCTTCATGATGGCGGTTTTCCCGATTCCGGGCGGCCCGATCATAAGAACCGGACGCTGCTTATCGAGCGGAATCCGGTGGGAGCCGTCGGGGTTGCGCTTGGTATAGGCGCGCAGGGTGCGCGCGATCTCGTCTTTTGCTGCCTGAATATTCATGATAATGTGTCCTGTCTCGTCATCTAACCGAACTGCCGCGCGCCGATGCGATCCGGGTACGGCAGGGGAGAAGCGGAATCTCTTCGGATCTGTTCTGTCAGAAAATACAGCGATTTCCTGGCGGTTTTCCTGTGGCATTAACAGGGTGGTTTTCCTGGCTGAGGTTACGGGCTGCGGCGCCCGGTATCTTCAGAGGACGTCAGTTCATCCGGCGGAATGGGATCCAGCACCAGCCGGATGATCCAGTCCGGGATGGAGAACTGCAGAGCCCGCGGTTCGGTGAATACGAAGGCCGTCTCGTAGGCGGTGCGCTTCTTCGGATAAACGCCGTCTCCGTCCGTAAAATACAACAGCCCTTTCAGATTCTTCAGTTCTCCGCTCGCGCGAAGCTTTTCCACCAGCTGAAACACCGGACGGAAATTGGTTCCGCCTCTGCCCTTGATGGTCAGCTTGCGTCGGTATTCCTCCCAGTCCTCAAGCGTCGTGATCTTCACGTGCTCCTGCACGATAGCATCGCACTGAATGATGTGGATGTTCATCTTCCGGAAGAAATTTTCCCGGTCCATCAGAATACGCTGAATCTCGGCAAGAAAACGGCTGACCGTGTCCCGCGAGCAGGATCCGGATGTATCGATCGCGATCACGAGTTCGTCCACCTTGTGGCTTTCGGTATATTCCAGAGGCTCGATCATCGGCATGTTGCCGAACATCTGAAACCCATAGTAATAGGGAATGTAGTCGAAACTGTCAAGGTCGAGCTGCATCTCTTCTTCGAGCACCGAGAAGCGGCGCAGATACCGCGTGAAATCATACTTGCCGGCGGCGTGCCGGACCTGACGGTCTTCCCGGCTTCCGGGCGTGAGACCATGACGGGGAATCTGGCTGACCGACTTCTGCATGGCTTCCGCGATGCGCTGCCAGCGGACCGGCAGTTTTTCCTGCAGTTCCTTCTGCCGCTCTTCGAGAGGATCCGTTCCGCCCTGCCCGCCTCCGGGCTCACCTGCCTCTGCGGGGATCGGCTTTTTTCTCTCCGGACGGTTGGGAGCCCGGTACCAGTACCGATGATCATCACGCAGACATTTGCGCCGGAGAGGTTCCAGATCCTCTTCGAACAGTTCCATCAGGCTGCGGTAGATCTGCGCTGGGTCACGAGGATTGCCGCCCTGAGGCAGCGCATCAGTGATGACTAGCTGCGTCTCCGTCCCTCCGCGGCAGGGAAACAGTTCCGTCCGCAGAAATTCCGCCGCCATGTCGCAGGCAAGGTCCCAGAGCGGAAGAACGGCTTTCTTCGGCACGAGCATGTGCAGGAAAAGGCAGTGAATGAGAAGATGCTGAAAATCCTCATATTCCGGCGTGGGAGCATCCGGATTGTAGTAGACGGCGATGCCATCTGCTGCGATGCCGTTCACGCTCCGGTCCGGAATCCTCTGCATACCCAGAACCGTTTCACGCAGCGGCGGATAAGCGGCGCCGGCGCGGAACTGGTAGCGGGCGATGATGCTGTCCCTGCTTTCGCCGGTCTGATGGGATTCCGGTATCCGGGCAAATTCCGGGTGGAGGAGAAGAATGCGAAGACGAAGGTCCGTGTCCGGGTATTCCTCCAGAGTATGCTGGCATTGCTCCGCGCTGCACCATCCGGCGGCCAGAAATGTGTTCAGGCCATCCAGATCCTCGCGCTCCACAAGTTCGCGGAGCGCTGCCATCGGATGACTCTTCAGAAAATCCCGGTAGATGGTGGGGATGGAATCCGCCGACTTGCTGCCGCGCATCTTTTCCAGTGCAGCGCGTGCCTTCTGTGCGGTGGATGTCATGTCAAGAAACCGCTGATCCTCCGGTGTCATCGCTGCTCCTTCCTCCGGCAGTTCATGCGCCGTATTCTGCTAACCGCTCCTATTCTACACTGTTTTCGCCTGTTTGTCATAGCGGAGAAGGAATACCAGGTACATTTTCCCAGGTGGACGGGAGGAAATGTCGGGTATCTTTTGGCTGGCAGAGAGGAAATATCCTGTATATTTTCACCGGCGGACTGGAAATACCGGATATATTTGCATCAGCAGAGAACGAATGCAGATACTTTCGGAATTCTTTCGAATTTACGGGTTGAGAAAAGGCGACGTCCTGCTTACAATATGAACTGTGTCATAAAGCGTTGAATGTGCTGACTTTGCTCTGGCAGGACAGACTTTGTCGCGGCCGTTCCATCCACCGAAGATTCGGCGAAGCAGCGGACAGAGAATAATGCTTCCGGCCAGACAAAAACAGCGCGCAGCAAAAAGGAGGGGTAATGATGAAACGAAGTGAGTTCGTACATCTGCTGCGCCGGGCGGCAGGAGCAGGCATCCTGGCAGCAGCATTTGCTATGATGCTTGTGCCGACTTCAGCGAAAGCTGCCGTGAAGGTAAATAAAGGGTGCAGCATCACCTACTCGGACCGGAAGCTGACGAAGTCGTTCCGCCAGGATCTGAATGGTGATGGGAAGAAAGATACGGTCCGCGTCACCGCAAAGGCAAGGGACGACAGAGGAATTACCGATCTGACCGTGTCAGTCAGCGGGGAAAAAGCCTTGGATTTTACCGGACAGCGGGAGCTGGAAGGAACGATGTCGGTGACGGTTGAGACCATCCAGATGTCAAAGAAAGTCAGCTATCTGAGAGTTACTGGCCATACGGATAATGATTACATTCTCTTTGACCGCCTCTACAGCTGTGAAAATCTTCCGAAACTGAAGACGAGAGCTGACTTTGTGAAGCTGTTTGGCTCGTACGAAGTGGACATCCTGAAGGGAAGTTCCTCTGCCTCGAAGCTGAAGGTCAAGGTGGGGATGCAGCCCGCGGAGACTGGATTTATCACCACAAATTATACCTTCCAGCGGACGGGATATGCGCTGAAGCGGACGAGCCGGTATGCGAAGGTGAAGAGCGCACTGGGAAGCTTCTCAGGAACGAATGACGGCCTGGACAAATATTTCAAGCAGAGCAAGTATATCGCCGCGCGGAAGCTGAACTTCATGACCAAGGTCGGATCGAAGACGAAGGCGTTTACCGCGAAGAAAGGAAATGTACTGAAGCTGGAGAAGATCTGGATGAAGAACGCGGACTCCGTGTGGCTGCGCTTCTCCAATGGGAAGAAGCGCGGATGGATCCGGGTCATGAATTCGTATGACGATGTCTACGAAGATAACTCCGGATGGTTCCGCGGCGTGATGAACCGGCTTGCCGGCTGAGCATGCGCAGAAAAAACAGATACAGGCAGAGAGCCGCTGGCGGAAGCCGCGGCTCTTTTCTCTCCTGCCGTGGGGTCCTGGCTTTCCCGCAGCCAGGTATGCTTCCATGGCGTGCTTTTCTCTCCTGCGGCAGGGGCCATAGATTTTGAAAGTTCAATGTCTAATATTCAGGCCACTTTTCTCTCCTGCTCCAGGGGCCATGGAGGAGCAGGAAGAGCCACCGTCCTCCTTCTTCTGCGTTGCAGGGGAGGACGGTTTATTGTATGATTAGGGACGATAGAAGATGATACTGCCTGCGATATCAGGAGGAATTATGAACACAATCGATCAGAGAAGCGTGAACGCGATCCGCGTTCTCTCGGCGGACATGATTCAGAAAGCCAATTCCGGTCATCCGGGGCTTCCTCTCGGTGCTGCGCCGATGGCCTATGAGCTCTGGGCACACCACATGAAGCACAATCCGGCGGATCCCGAGTGGCCGGACCGAGACCGCTTTATTCTGTCGGCCGGGCATGGCTCTGCGATGCTGTACTCCCTGCTGCATCTTTTCGGGTATGGAAATTTGTCATTGGATGATCTGAAGCAGTTCCGTCAGCTTGGGTCACTGACCCCGGGACACCCGGAGTATGGCCATACCGTAGGGGTGGAGGCGACAACCGGTCCTCTCGGCGCCGGCCTGGGAATGGCAGTAGGAATGGCGATGTCGGAAGCCCATCTGGCTGCGTTGTTTAACCGCCCTGACTATCCGGTCGTCGATCATTATACCTTTGCGCTCTGCGGAGATGGCTGCCTGATGGAGGGCATCTCCTCTGAGGCGATGTCTCTTGCCGGTACGCTGAAACTCGGCAAACTGATCGTGCTCTACGACTCCAACCGCATCTCCATCGAAGGAAGTACAGATATTGCCTTTACGGAGAATGTGCAGAAGCGCTTCGAGGCGTTTGGCTTCCAGACGATCACGGTGGAGGATGGCAATGATATCGATGCCATCGGACGCGCCATCGAGGTGGCGAAAGCCGACAAGAGCCGTCCTTCCTTTATCACAGTAAAGACGACGATCGGATACGGCTGCCCTGCCAAGCAGGGTACGGCGGCCAGCCACGGATCGCCTCTTGGCGAAGACAATGTGATCGAGATGAAGCATTTCCTGGGATGGGAGAGCGATGAGCCCTTCTTCGTACCGCAGGACGTCTATGATCATTATGCAAAACTCTCCACGGAAAAAATTCCGGCGGATGATGCATGGAGAGAGATGTTCGCGCGCTACCGCAGCGAGTTCCCGGATCTTGCGGCCAAGTGGGATCATTTCCATGATCCGGATGCCGGCCGGCAGTTCCTGGATGATGAGGCGTTCTGGTCCTTTGAGGACAAACCGCAGGCGACCCGCGCGGTTTCCGGAGAGATGATTCAGCGGATCAAGGACCTCATGCCGCAGCTTATCGGCGGTTCGGCCGATCTGGCGCCGTCGAACAAGACCCAGATGAAGGGGGAAGCGGATTTCTCCGCGGCGGACTATGCAGGCCGCAATCTTCACTTTGGCGTCCGGGAGATGGCGATGGGAGCCATCGCGAACGGTATGGCTCTGCACGGCGGAATGCGTCCGTATATTGCTACGTTCTTCGTATTCAGTGATTATTTGAAGCCCATGGCGAGACTCGCGGCGCTCATGAAACTTCCTGTTACCTATGTCTTCACTCACGATTCCATCGGAGTCGGCGAAGACGGACCGACCCATGAGCCAGTGGAGCAGCTCGCCATGTTCCGCTCCCTGCCGAATTTCAACGTGTTCCGGCCGGCGGACGCAAAGGAGACGGCGGCGGGCTGGTATCTTGCCGTGACCGCGCAGAAGACGCCGACCGCGCTTGTTCTGACGAGGCAGAATCTTCCGCTTCTTCCCGGTACGGGGAAAGAGGCGCTGAAGGGCGGCTACATCGTAGATGAGAGCAGCAGGAAAGTTCCGGATGCGATTCTGATCGCAAGCGGCTCGGAAGTATCTCTGGCCATCGAATCCAAGAAGATTCTTGCGGAGAAGAACATCGATGTCCGTGTCGTCAGCATGCCGTGTATGGCACTGTTTGATCAGCAGAGTCCGGAGTACCGGGAATCGGTTCTTCCGAAAGCGGTCCGCGCCCGTGTTGCCGTAGAGGCGCTGAGCGGATTCGGCTGGGAGCGGTACACCGGTCTTGATGGCGCGGTGGTGTCGATGCACAGCTTCGGCGCATCTGCTCCCTACAGCAAACTGTTCCCGCACTTCGGCTTCACACCGGAACATGTGGCGAAGGCAGTGGAAAGCGTGCTGTAACGGGACGAAATATCGGCTGACCGCATAGACGCTCATGAGAAGCCTTGGTCCGCGCTGCATCAGAATCCAAGCGGACCAAGGCTGCAGTGCGGGATCTCACCTGCACTCCCTATTCTGTGATGCATAGATAATATGAAGAATCGGCGTTATTATCGGCTGTTCTCTTTTATCGCGGTTCTCTGCGCGCTGCTGCTTCTGCTGTCTCCTGCCTGCTACGGAAAGTCCGGGACAGAGACTTCCGGGAAGGACGGTCAGTCCGCAGACCTTACGATGACATTTCTGGATGTTGGCCAGGGCACTGCCGTTGTTGCCCAGTCGGACGGTCACGCGATGATCTATGATGGCGGACCGGCGAAGAGCTCCTCGTTTGTGGTGAGCTGGCTGAAAAAACAGGGCATTAAGCAGCTTGACTATGTCATCGCGTCACATTACGACGCTGATCACATCAGCGGGCTGGTCGGTGTATTGAATGTGTTCGATGTGGACACGGTCCTCAATCCGGATTACGAAGCCGACACGGACATCTACCAGAGCTATGAGGACAGCCTTGCGGCAAATGGCTGTGAGGTTACGGTGCCGGAGGTTGGTGATGTGTACGATCTCGGCACTTCTTCCTTCACCGTAGTCTCACCGGTAGAATACGATTATGATTCAGAGAATAATCTATCCCTCGGGCTCCGGCTTACCTGCGGCGACAATTCCTTCCTTATGCTGGGGGACGCACAGGCGGAGAGCGAGTACGATATGCTGGATGACGGAGAGGATCTGTCGGCGGATGTGTATCTCGTGAGCCATCATGGGAGCAGCTATTCTACATCCGAGCGGCTGCTCGACGCAATGAACGCCTCCAGCTATGTCATCAGCGCCGAAAGGGACAACAGCTACGGCCATCCGGCGGAAGATCTGATGGAACGGCTGCAGGACCGGGGCGGTGATCTGTACCGCACCGATCTGCAGGGAACGATCACCGCAGTGAGCGACGGAAAGACGATCACCTTCACTCCGGAGGCAACCGACGACTGGCGGAGCGGAGAGGAGATCGCCAAAGACGACGGCGCAGGGACAGACAAGAAGGACGGAGCGAAAGTCGCCAAGGCTCAAAAAGGCGATAAGAAGGAGACAACGGCCGCCCCGGAGACCGACGCCGGAGAGCAGTACATCGGCAATAAGAACAGCAAGAAGTTTCACCTGCCGTCCTGCCGAAGCCTCCCTGAGGAGAAGAACCGTGTCTACTTTGATTCGCGTCAGGAAGCGATAGACGCCGGCTATGTCCCATGCAAGAACTGTGATCCATGAGCTGAAGCCGGCTGCCGTGCGCGTCGAAATTTCTCTGCCGGTTCGGAAAATGCTTGCAATCAATATGCGCTCATGCTATACTGAAACGCGTTCGGGGCATTAGCGCAGTTGGGAGCGCGCCACACTGGCAGTGTGGAGGTCAGGGGTTCAAGTCCCCTATGCTCCACTGAATCAGATGGGAAAGAGGGACAGATTCATTGCTGTCCCTTTTTTCATGCCAGTCGTTAGTCAGCTAACAGTCGGAGTGCAGGAGGGTTAACATGTGGCTTGCCGATCAGTGGAAGGACTATGAAGTGCTGGACACCAGCCGGGGTGAGAAGCTGGAGCGATGGGGAGAGTACCGGCTGATCCGGCCGGACCCGCAGGTGATCTGGGATACACCGCGGAAGGATCCGGGCTGGAAGCATGCGAACGCACACTATCACCGCAGCCGGAAGGGCGGAGGTGAGTGGGAATTCTTCGATCTTCCTGAACAGTGGCAGATCCATTACGGAACGCTCGCTTTTCATCTGAAGCCGTTCAGCTTCAAGCACACGGGTCTGTTCCCGGAGCAGGCAGTGAACTGGGACTGGTTTTCCTCCCGGATCCGGGAGTCCGGCCGTCCGGTCAAGGTGCTGAATCTGTTCGCCTATACCGGGGGCGCGACGATTGCCGCTGCCGCAGCGGGTGCCTCTGTGACTCACGTCGACGCATCGAAGGGAATGACGACCTGGGCGCGGGAGAATGCAAAATCCAGTGGTCTGGGAGATGCTCCGATCCGCTGGATTGTCGATGACTGCATGAAGTTTGTCGAGAGGGAAGGCCGCCGCGGCAACTATTACGATGGGATCATCATGGACCCGCCCTCCTATGGCCGCGGCCCGAAGGGGGAGATCTGGAAGATCGAAGATGAAATCCATCCGCTGGTGAAGGCCTGCGCCGGCATTCTGTCAGAGGATCCTCTGTTTTTCCTGATCAACTCTTACACGACCGGCTTTGCTCCGGCGGTTCTGTCCTATCTGCTCGGCGTAGAAGTCGTGCCGAAGTTCGGAGGAACCGTCTGCGCAGATGAAGTGGGACTGCCGGTTACGGATACCGGTCTGGTACTCCCCTGTGGTTCATCCGGGCGCTGGGAGAAGAATTGAGAATCCTGGTCTATTCCGCGGCGAATCATCAGTGAAAAACCGGGCGTGCCGTGTTGGTACTTCGGCTTTCTTTGTCGCTGCTGCCTTCTGGTGATATTCCGTTCCCTTCAGATGATTCTCGTCAGCAGATACAGATGGATGAAGAGGAGAACCGGTACGGTGATATAAAATCTGGCCTTCCGCGTCTTGTGATGGAAGTAGTACATTCCCAGCAGGGCGCCCAGGCTGCCGAAAACGGCACTGAACATCAGGAGAACCTTTTCCGGAATCCGCCACTGCCCGTCCCGGGCGCGGCGCTTATCCTCTCCGTAGAGGGTGAATGTCACGATATTTATAATAAGAAGATAAAGATAAAACGCGTCCAGATACAAGGTGTCTCCTCTCCGCAGATGATCGGCTGAAATGATGGATTGCCATGCCAGGGACAAGATATTGCCATTATACAACCGCGGCTTTTCTCTCGCAATCCGAATACCGGGCGCCAGACCCGATTCTGCCTGGACAAATCAGCGGAATGGGCTTTCCATCTTCCATATTCTGCCGAATGCGCCTCCGCGGGATCGGGCACAGATGGAAAATATGGAAACCGGCGGAAAATGCGGGAAAAACGGCCGAAAATATGTCTGAAAATGAAAATTCTGCTTGCATTCTCCTGGCACGCGCGGTAGAATAACTCTTGCTGTGACGTGATAGCTGTGAAGCGGGAGGTTGCTGCTCACTTCCAGGAAGCAGGGAATTTCCGCTGAGCGAATGTCAAGTCAAGAAACTGGCGACAGGTCACTGTATCACAATATCATCTGCACAAGAAGAGCAGAAATGACGTGTGAAGTCCGGAAGGACACACACGGGGATGTGTACAGTCACCGCTTGTCCAAGTTGCGAAAGCAATTCGATAAGGAGGCGACTTTTTTTATGGCAAGTCAGCAGGTAATGAGAATCATGTTAAAGGCTTATGATCATCAGCTGGTGGATCAGAGCGCGGCAAAGATCATCGAAACCGTCAGAAAGACCGGTGCGAAGGTCAGCGGTCCGGTTCCGCTGCCCACGAAGAAGGAGATCGTTACGATCCTCCGCGCGGTTCA
>CADBOY010000156.1 GCA_902796405.1 uncultured Lachnospiraceae bacterium
ACCGTCACATCTTCCTTCTCCTCTTCCGCACGGAATTCCGCAACCCGTGAGCCATCCCAGAGAGCCGTCAGGATCTTCCCGTCCAGTCTTGTGATCAGGATACGGCTGTCTCCGCCGCCTTGATCCCGTTCGCTCACTGGTCCTCCTTTCCGGCTTCGCCAAGAGGAATGCCCTCAGCGGTCAGAATGTCCAGACGGCAGATCTCATATTTTCCTGCACGATCCATCGCGCTTCCCGTCTGCTCTGCCGCATTTTCTGTTCCCGCATTTCCATTTTCCGCTTTTTCTGTTTCCGCATCTCCTTCTCCCGGAAACTGCTGGCTTTGCGTAAAATGCAGGAGTGCATCCAGGACAGTTTCCGGCCGAAGGTTCGCCGCCGATCCCGCAGATATACGAAGAAAGAAGGTATCGGGTTCCGGCTCCGCTCTCATCTCGTAAATCAGCGGACGGATATTTACCTCTTCGGTATTCCGCTTCGTGCATCTCAGCACGGGAATCTTTTCCTGCATCAGAAACTGATGAACGGTCTCCTCCCAGTCTGCCTGATGAGAAAAGGCTTTTCGGAGACGAACCTGGTATTCCGCCTGCCCAACCAGCGCCATGGCGTTATTGTTCCTCTTCTTCTCCGTGTCCACCAGGCGAATCACAGCAAGGACAGACATTCCCTCTGACATCTGCGCGTTCAGCCGTTCCCGGATCTCTGCGCAGTCCATATTTTCCACCAGTTCCGTATCAAAATATTCTCCCTCCGAGGTCAGTCCGACGCCTAGAGGTGAGGCGAATGATAATACCGGATGCGGATGAAAGCCTTCGGTAAAGCGCAGGGGAAGCTTAGCGCGCTGAAATGCTTTCTGAAAATAGCGGAGTATATCGAGATGCCCGATAAACCGCATATTCCCGGTCTTTGCGAATTTCACGCGGATCTTCATCCAGCCTGTCCTCCTTTTTCACCATGTGTCCGGCAGATGCCGCATCCGAATACGGCAGCTCCGCATCCGCTGCATGCCTGGCGGCAGTTCGGAGTAACGACTCCCTGCATTGCGCGGTTCCACTCTCTTCGCAGGAATTTCCGGGTCACGCCGATGTCGATAAAATCCCAGGGGAAAATCTCATCCTCGGAGCGGTCCCTCAGAGTATAGAATTCCGGGTCAACCCCATTCTCCTCAAAAGCTGCCTGCCAGCGTTCCCGGTCAAAGCAATCGGACCAGGAGTCAAACAGGCATCCTTTCCGGTAAGCGCTTTCCACCACCGCGGCGGTACGCCGGTCGCCGCGGGCAAGGACACCCTCAAGCACCGTAACATCGGCTTCATGATACTGATAGTGCATCGAGCGGCCGCATTTCTGCGCGCGGAACGTATCTTTCAGGAAGCGCGCACGGCGCAGATATTCCTGCTCCGGCAGCATCTTTGCCCACTGGAACGGGGTAAATGGTTTCGGGACGAAGAAAGACGAGCTCGCCGTAAGCTGGATTTTTCCGTGCCGGTTTTCCCGCGGCACAGCGTCATAGTATGTCTCACATACCTTCTCCGACAGCTCCGCGATGCCCTGCACATCTTCTTTCGTCTCCCCGGGAAGACCGATCATAAAATAGAGCTTAACGCGATTCCAGCCTCCGCGAAATGCTTCGCTGGCTCCATGAAGGATATCTTCCTCCGTCAGTCCCTTGTTGATGACATCGCGCATTCTCTGCGTTCCTGCCTCAGGGGCAAAGGTCAGAGAACTCTTCCTCACATCCTGTACGCGTTTCATCACATCCAGTGAGAACGAGTCGATGCGCAGCGACGGAAGAGAGATATTCACATGCCGCCTGTCGCACTCTTCAATCAGATTCTCCAGAAGAGGCGAAAGATTGCTGTAATCACTCGAGCTCAGAGAACTCAGGGAAATCTCTTCCTGTCCGGTGGAGTCCAGCATCTGGCGTGCCATATCCTCATTGAAGGAAAGACTTCTTTCGCGAACCGGTCGGTAAATCATACCGGCCTGGCAGAAACGGCATCCCCGGATGCAGCCGCGCTGGATTTCGAGAACCACACGGTCCTGCGTCACCTTGATAAAGGGAACAATCGGATGTTCCGGGTACCAGGTATGATCAAGATCCGTTTCGATCTCCTTGCGCACCCGCTCCGGTACCCCAGGAACGACAGGGCGGAAGGAAGCGATCGTTCCGTCCTCGTGATATGTCGTCTTATACAGTGAGGGGACGTAAAGACCTGGTACCGATGACGCGCGCAGCAGAAATTCCTCCCGGGAGACACCCTGGGCCCGGCACTCCTGGTAAATGTCAATGAGCCGCAGCATCTGCGTCTCACCCTCACCAATATAAAACAGATCGAAGAACGGAGCCAGCGGCTCCGGATTGTAGGTGCAGGGACCGCCCCCGATCACAATCGGATCGTCCCAGCTACGCTCTTCGGCATGAAGAGGAATTCCGGAAAGATCCAGGATCTGCAGAATATTCGTATAGCACATCTCATACTGGATCGTAATCCCCAGAAAATCAAAACGGCGCACCGGATCCTGCGACTCCAGCGCAAAGAGGGGAATGTGGCGCTCCCGCATCACCGCATCCAGATCCGTCCACGGAGAATAGACCCTCTCGCACCAGATATCCTCTCGGGAATTGAGCATTGCGTAGAGAATCTGGATACCGAGATGGGACATACCGATCTCATAAACATCGGGAAAGCACATGGCGAATCGGGTGCGGACCCTTGTCGGATCCTTCATGACGCTTCCGATCTCCCCGCCGATGTATCGGGCTGGTTTCTCCACCTTCAGCAGAATATCATCTTCTAGAGCTAATTTTCGCAAATATTTTCCCCCGGTTCAAAAGTCTGCCAGCTTCTGATTCACAGAGCCGGAATGTCTGATTCTGCCCTTACAGTGCTGCCCAGAAGGTTTGAATCTCTTCTCGGGAAGCAGCGGTTTTACCCTGTATCATCTCCGGACTGCCGCCGCCCCTGGCGCCCAGTCCGCTGCGCATCCGTTCCGCCAGCTTTCTGGCATCGCCGAATCCGCCGGCAGCATAACGATAGCCATCCTGATCATTTCCCATGAATATGCCGGCACAGCCGGAGACGTGTTCCGTCAGCGCCGCATAGCAATGCTTCAGAACAGCATTGGGCAGTGCTTCGCCGCTGAAGATCAGGCCGTTCCCGCTTTTCGGAAGCTGGCCAATCTCGGAAGAGAGGATCTGTTCCGTGAGTCTGGCATTTTTCTCATTTGCCGCTGTCAGTTCATCGCGGAGCTGATTCACCGACTGGGCCACATGATCCACTCCAGTTGAGAGCGACCGGGCGATTCCGGTGAGGCGATCCCACTCTCTGCGATAATGCATCAGAGCGCGCTCTCCGCAGAGAATGCCCAGCCGGACTCCGCCTTTATAATTCTGAGCCGTGATGATCTTGATTATCCCGACTTCTCCGGTCCGCGCGCAGTGCGGAGCACAGCAGGCACAAAGATCCACTGAATTCTCCTCCGTTCCGATCCGGATGAGACGGACCTGTCCTTCGATTTCGATCTTGCTGCGGTATTTCAGATGCGCCAGCTCCTCATGGGAAGGATACAGTGCAGTGACCGGAAGATCTTTCCAAACCACCTGATTGGCAGCAGTCTCCATCTTCTGAATCTCCTCCTCCGTGAGTGGTCCGTTCAGATCCAGAGTTACCAGGCTGTCGTCGCTGAGATGAAATCCGACATTGTCATATCCGAAGCGGTGATGAATCACTCCCGTGAGAATGTGTTCTCCGGTGTGCTGCTGCATCCGGGAGAACCGGTCCGTCCAGTTGATCCAGCAGAGGACCCTGGTGCCCACGGGGACTTCGGTGTCAACCAGGTAACGGATCTCGCCTTTTCGGACTTCTCCGCCGAGAACTCTGGCACTGCGCTCATACCCTTCTCTCTCCGGAAGCGGATCCCAGAACAAGCCGCCGGTATCTGCGTGCTGTCCTCCTTCTTCCGGGAAGAATATCGTCTCCTCCAGCCGGATGTAGATCCGGTCATTCTCACGAAAGCAATCGGTAACGACCGTCTCGTGCTCTGCACAGTAGCTGTGATCTTCATAATATCGGTTCAACGCAGCAGCCTCTCATCTTTTACGACTTGATTCTGCCGTATCCGGCTCTGACAGTAACCGGAGCGGCAGTATCATCTGACCGGCCGCCGGCGGCACTTGCGCGCCGCTGCCAGCAAAGCCGGGAATATTTCGTGACATCCTTATCATATTATTATACCGCAGGGCATTTTACAAGCGGCCGGTTCCCGGAAATTCGTTTTCGTCCGAGCGGCCCGAAAACCGATGCCTGGCAGCGTTTTAAGCGGTTTAGAGTTCGGCAAAGCACAGAATGCAGAAAATTGCGATTCAGCACAGAAATGCAGCGGTTTGCCGCTCGGCACGGAATATATATGCCGCAGAGGCAAACATCGTCAGCTGATCTGCCATGCCGTGTGGCTGCCCTTCGCGTCCTTTGTGACAAGCAGCTGACTGTCGATCTCCTGCGTCAGTTCCGATACGTGAGAAATGATGCCGATCAGCCGGGATCCTTCCGCCATTCGCTTCAGGACCGCAATAGCCTGCTTCCTGGCGTTATCATCCAGAGTGCCGAAACCTTCGTCGATGAACATGATGTCCAAATGAACCGCGGCGGAGGAGGCCTGGATCTGATCCGCCATGCCGAGCGCCAGCGAGAGAGCCGCCAGGAACGATTCTCCGCCAGAAAGCGTCCGGACATCACGTTCCTTCCCGGTGACGCGCGAATAGACCGTGAG
>CADBOY010000157.1 GCA_902796405.1 uncultured Lachnospiraceae bacterium
ATCCCGCGATCGATCAGATCGAGTGCCATCCGTCGTTTCGCCAGGCTGACCTCATCGCCTGGTGCCGGAAACGCGGCATCACGACGGTAGCCTACAGTCCGCTGAACCGGGTGGATGATCTGGAGAATGAGACCGTGCACGGCATCGCGGCCCGCTATGGACGCAGTGAAGCGCAGATCGTGATCCGCTGGCATCTGCAGCATGACCAGATCCCGATTCCGAAGTCGGTCCATGCGGAGCGGATTCAGGCGAATCTTGAGGTCTTTGATTTCTCTCTGACCGCGGATGACATGGCGGCCATCGATGCGCTCGAATCCGGCCGGCAACGCGGCAAAGATCCGGATGTATTCCCGGAAGGGTGTTGAAGATCCGGGAAGGCACAAATCCCCGGAACGTTGCCAAATTCTGAAAGTCCGCGGAATTCTGGAAGTTCCAGGTCGATATTCGCTGAAAAACGGATTCGTCTCACTTTACAGAGATAACGGGAGAGAGTATAATAATCGAGGTACTGATTATTACAAATTTATGAAATTCTACCGCTCACTACCGGCCATTTGCAGCCTGTAGTGAAATAATACAGGAGGATATCAAGATGAGTGAAATCACAAGACAGAAGCTTCTCGCCTGGATGGAAGAGAAGAAAGTTGATGCGTTCTTTGTCAGCAAGCTGGTCAATGTGCGCTATGTCAGCGGTTACACCAGCGATGACGCCTATCTGCTGCTCACCCGCGCGGGAGGCAGATATTTCCTGACGGATCCTCGCTACACGGAGCAGGTTTCCATCGAGTGCCCGGACTATCAGATCGTGGAGTGGAGAAAATGTGGTTCTGTCGGTGCGGCGATCGGCATGCTGGCCAGGCAGGACAAGCTGCAGAAGATCGCGTTCGAAGAGGACGACATGGTCTATCAGTTCTACTCGGAGATCCGCGACGCGGTGGATTCCGAGCTGATCCCGGTTGAGGGCGTGATCGAGGAGATGCGGTCGCACAAGACGGCGCAGGAGATCGAGTATCTGACGGCTTCCTGCCAGATCGCGGCGGATGCTTATGAGAAGATCATCCAGGACATCCATGTTGGCATCACTGAGAAGGAGCTTGCCGCAAAGCTGTCGCTGCACATGGTGGAGCTGGGTTCCGATACGATGCCTTACGGCAATATCCTGATCTCCGGCGCCCGGACCTCCCTGCTGCACGGTATTCCGTCCGCGAAGGCCATCGAGTACGGTGATTTTGTGCTGATGGATTACGGCTGCCAGTACAAGGGCTATCTGTCCGACATGACCCGTACGCTGGTGGTCGGCAAGGCAACAGACCGTCAGAAGGAAGTCTATCGTCTGGAGCAGGAGATGGTGAAGCGCATGGAGGAGAAGATGCGCCCCGGCGCGACATCGAAGGAAGTCTATGAAGCCGGCGCAGATGTCATCCGCGATACCGAGTATTTCCAGTATCATTACACTGGAGTGGGCCATGGCATCGGTATGTTTGTCCATGAGATGCCGTTCCTTGGACCGACGCATAAATATGTCCTGAGTGATGACACCGTGATGACCTGCGAGCCGGGAATCTACATTCCGGGATGGGGCGGCGTCCGCATCGAGGACACTCTGCTGATCGGACCGGAGAAGACCGTCAATCTGACACCGGCGCGCAAGGAGCTGATTGAGCTCTGATAGCGAAGGCCGTTTGGTCAGAAAGGTTCTGACTGACATTCTGGGGAGGGCAGCGGCATAGCTGCTTTCCTGGGATCAAATGGTGCTGCGCTTGTTCTAATAAAGAAGCAAATGTCACGAAAGCGAATATCTGTTGAGGCAGGGCGGGGAATCCCGCTTTGCTGAAGGAGGGGACAGATGAATAAGAAGCTGGACAGTGAGGAGGTCAAGGGCTTTTTTGAGGCCGTTCTTCAGCTGAAGAATGAGGAAGAGTGCTACCGCTTCTTTGAAGATGTGTGCACAGTAAATGAGCTCTTCTCCATCGCTCAGCGATTTCAGGTGGCGCGGATGCTGCGGACAGGAAGTACCTATCTCGACATCGCGGAGAAGACGGGGGCGTCGACGGCAACGATCAGCCGCGTCAACCGCAGCCTGAATTACGGAGCAGACGGCTACAGCCTGGTGCTTGACCGTATGGAAGGAAAAGACAAATAACGCCATCCTAAGCGAAAGGCCCTTCGGACGGACTCCGCCCGGAGGGCCTTTTCAGGTTTACTTCCGGTGTTTTCCCTCGGACGGATTGATCTTCGGGGAGTTTTTGGCGTTGTGCGCACCGGATGCGTGTCCTTCGGAGCTGGTGCTGTGCCGGATCTCCTTGATGATCGCTTCAATGATGCGCTTCTTGAGCGTGATATCGAAGGCGAGCATGGCAATGAGGGAAAAACTGCGCAGATAATCCTGCTCATTTTCCGGGAGATCACTGTCCGTGAAAGACTTTGCGGCGAGATCCATTCTGCGCTGGATGTCTTTGATGCTGTCCTGGTACACGTGGAATTCCTGGCGCAGAACCTCACTGTAGATGCTGCGCATGTTGATTTTGTCTTCTTTGCTCCGGCCCCAGTATCTCTCCGTCATCGGCCCGAGCAGCGCGGACAGATCGCTGATGGACACGATATTCTTCAGATAATAGATGTAGATGAGGAGCAGGAGGTGGTCATTGGTGTATTTCTTCCGGATGGGAGGAGGCATCAGCTTGTTCTTGGCATAGTTGTTGATCATCGTCTTGGTCAGAATCTTTTCCTCCGGATTCATCCGCATGTCACCGAGACGTTCTTCCATGAACGTGGTGACCTGGTCCATGTACAGGTCGATGCGGGGCAGCATGGCCGGCCGGATGTAAGAAAGATGTCCGTATTTCTCCAGCAGTTCGCTGAATCTTTTCTCGATTGACGACATATTAGACCTCGACCTTTCGGGTGACGTTCCCGCCGGCATCGGCAAAGTGTCCGAAGATAACGGGGAAAATGATTATCTCTCATTGTATGGTATGAAAAGCCAGAATTCAAGGCGGGGATTTTTGAGTACTCCGGAAATCGCGGCTTCTTCGACCGAGAGGCCGAAGAGGATAAAAGGGATTTTCCTCAGTGCGGCATTTTCGGTTTCCTCGCTGAGAAGCCAGAGAGGGTGGAAGAGACTCTCCGCAGCCTGTAACCCTCCAGTGGACAGCGCCGGGCGGGCATGATAAGATGTTACGGTACATTTGTTCACGGAATGGGATTACCGGAGATCTCTGGTTCGGCCGTTTGCGGCAGGGGATGATAAGATGGATATTCTGCAGGAACTGAATCCGGCGCAGCGGGAGGCCGCGTCGTGCACCGAAGGACCGCTCCTGGTGCTGGCAGGCGCAGGGTCAGGCAAGACCCGGATGCTCACGCACCGGATCGCCTATCTGATCCAGGAGAAAGACGTCAAACCATGGCACATCCTGGCGCTGACATTTACCAATAAGGCAGCGGGCGAGATGAGGGACCGGGTTCAGGATCTGGTTGGTTCCGGCGCGGAGATGATCTGGGTCTCCACCTTCCATTCCGCCTGTGTGCGGATCCTGCGCCGGAACGCCGACTGCCTGGGGTATGCGTCCGGCTTCTCCATCTACGATGCGGATGACCAGCGGGCTCTGATGAAGCAGATCATCCGCCGGCTGAACCTTGACCCGAAGCAGTACCGGGAACGGGCAGTCCTGGCCGCCATCTCTTCAGCGAAGAATGAGGGAATTCTGCCGGATGCCTATGAGCGTCAGAACATGGACGACTACCGGGCGAAGAAGATCGCGCAGCTCTACCGGGAGTATCAGAAATCTCTCCTCGCCAACAACGCGATGGATTTCGACGATCTGCTGCTGAATACCGTCCAGCTGTTCAGGACGGCGCCGGACGTACTGGAGGACTACCGGGACCGGTTCCACTATATCCTGATTGACGAGTACCAGGACACCAACACCGTACAGTTCGAGCTGGTGCGGCTGCTCGCGGAGAAACGGCGCAATCTCTGCGCCGTAGGCGATGATGATCAGTCGATCTACCGGTTCCGCGGCGCCAACATCCGCAACATTCTCGACTTCGAGAAATCATTTCCCGATGCAAAGGTAATCCGCCTGGAGCAGAACTACCGGTCGACGAAGAGAATCCTCGACTGCGCCAACGCGGTGATCCGGAATAACCGCGGCCGCAAGGAGAAGAAGCTCTGGACGGAGAATCCGCAGGGACGGAAGGTGCGTTTCCGCGAGTACAATACGGCACAGGATGAGGCAGAGGGGATTATCCGCGACATCGTGGCCGACCGGGAGCGCTACAGCTACGGGAAATGCGCGGTGCTCTACCGGACCAATGCGCAGTCGAGACTGCTCGAGGAGCGGTGCGTATCCTTCAATGTCCCATACCGTCTGGTAGGGGGCGTGAATTTCTATCAGCGCAAGGAGATCAAGGACATCATCTGCTATCTCAAGACGATCGCCAACGGGAAAGATGACCTCGCGGTGGAGCGCGTGATCAATGTCCCCCGCCGCGGTATTGGCGCCGTGACGCTAGCAAAGGCGCAGGATTATGCCGGGATGCGGGATATCTCGCTGTATGAGGCACTGACGATGGCAGAGGACATTCCCGGGCTGGGCCGCGCCGCGGCGCGGAAGGTGGAAGGATTCGTGAACCAGATCCGCGTTCTGCGGGCGCAGCAGGAATTCATGACAGTGCAGGGACTG
>CADBOY010000158.1 GCA_902796405.1 uncultured Lachnospiraceae bacterium
ATCATGAACTGGTTTGACCGCGATGAAGAGATTGAGCGCGGGGGCTATTTTTCCATTAAAGACAGTATAGCTTCGATCAAAGCGAATTCTGAGGCAGCTGCTGTACTCAATGAGATGGTTGCGCTCCTTCAGAGGAAGCTTGTCGAAGCTTACGGCGATGTAGTGGAAAATGTGGATCTGCCGCCGGAAGTAAGGGCGATGATGGATAAGATGCCCTTGGAGGTGGCGCTTAAGCAATTCGGCGCGATGGTCACACCGGAATTGATCCACAAGCTCAATCATGCCCTGAACCAGGTGAAAAAGTGACGGAGATTGATTGTTTATTTAACGAAAGCGGAGAAAAAGGAGATCAACCTATGAGAAAGCTGTTTTTCAGCAAGGAAAGGCTCGGAGCGTTCATGGATGCGATCCTTGCCATCATCATGACGATCCTGGTGCTCGAACTTGACAAACCGAAGGAACCGACGCTAGCGGCCTTTATCAGCAACTGGCATGCTTATGCGGCATATGCGATCAGCTTCTTTTGGCTGGGAAGCCTCTGGACTGCCCTGCACATTGCCTGGGACAGGATTGAGCAGGTCTCTCAGAAGACGGTCTGGATCAGCATTACGCTGATGTTCTGGGCCTCCTTTGTGCCCTATGTCACCAGCCTTCTGATCGACTGGAGTGACAAGCGCGCCATTCAGGGCGTGTACGGCGCCGTCATCATCTGCACGACCCTGAACCTGCTCTGGCTGTATGCCAGCATGGATCAGGATAACAGGGATACAGGGGCCTCAAGCTACATCAGCTATGCAAGGAGGAACCTCAGAATTGATCTTGTCATCAAGATTGCCGGCTTTGTTCTTGGTATGATCTTCTATCCTCCGATCGTCGAGATCGGCGTGCTTGCGGCAGCCCTCTACATGGTGGGCGGCAGGGTGATCTTTCGAAAAAAGGAGAAGAAGAGCACGCAGTTTATGAAGAATTGAATCTGCCTTTTTTTGAAGAAAAATCATGACTGATATGATAAAGTTCCCTATAGAAGAAATGATGGATATCCGTTCGGATCCGTATCCGGTGGAGCAGCAGTTATAGGGATAGAGGAGTCAGGTCATGAACGATGAGAAGATGTGGGAGGCAGTCAGAGATTGCGATTCTTCCTGTGATGGCAAGTTTTATTACGGAGTGAAGACAACGGGCATCTACTGCCGTCCATCCTGTTAATCGAAGCTTCCGAAGAGAGAGAATGTTGTCTTCTTCAGGACAAAGGAAGAAGCAGAGCAGGCGGGCTTCCGTCCGTGTAAACGCTGCCGCCCGGATTTACTGCAGTATGATCCGGTTCTTGAACTTTCGGAGAGAACCAAGGAATTGCTGGACCGGTATTACAGTGATAGGATGAGGCTTGGCAGAGATATGAAGGAGATGGGCGTGAGCAGAAAGCATCTGACCCAGATCTTCAAGCAGAAATATGATATCACACCATCGGAATATCTGAATCAGGTGAGAATCGCGGCAGCAAGACAGCTGCTGCAGGACGGCTCCGCTATCCCGGATGCGGCCAGTGCAGCTGGGTATGAGAATCTGTCGGAATTCTACGATCATTTCCGGAAGCAGACGGGAATGACGCCGGCCAGGTACCGGCAGATTTTTGCAGACAACATCAGCCGAAGCGTTCTGGACACACCGATCGGTCCGTTAAGGATTATCGCATCGCAGGATGCTGTCCTCTGTGTGGAGCAGGCAGAGCGGGAAAGTCAGGATGCCGGTGCACAGGCGGATCCGATTCCGGCTGACCGGATTATTACCGGCGATTCTTCCGGGAAACTGGTGAAGGACTGCGAAACACAGCTCACAGAATACTTTGCCGGAACGAGACGAGTCTTTGACCTGCCGCTGAGCCCGGAGGGAACGGATTTCCAGAAAAATGTCTGGGAACATCTTCGTGAGATCCCTTACGGCGAGACGAGGACCTACGGAGAGCTTGCCGAGATGGCGGGGAATAAAAGGGCTTCACGCGCTGTGGGAATGGCGAATCACTGCAATCCGGTCCTGATCCTGATTCCCTGTCACCGCGTTATTGGCGCGGATGGGAGTCTGACGGGATACGCAGCTGGGATTGAGGCGAAGAAATACCTTCTTACCATGGAGAAAAAGTATCAGGCGTGAGGGGAGAGTCATGGACAGAACGCAGATTCGCATCGAACTGGAGAAGCACGCGGATGAAAAATACCGGAAGTTCTCAGCCGGCCTGCTTCCCGGAGTACACTCCATCCTTGGCGTCCGGCTTCCCGAACTCCGAAAGATGGCCCGGCAGCTGGCACGGGCAGACTGGTGGGAAAATCTGCACCAGCTTTCGGATGATACATTTGAAGAAATCATGCTTCAGGGAATGATGATCGGTTATGTGAACTGTGAGCCGGAGGAACGACTCGCACTGGTCCGGGAATTTGTCCCGAAGATCGATAACTGGTCGGTCTGTGACAGCTTCTGCAGTGGGCTGAAATTCGTGAAGCATGAGCAGGAGCGTGTCTTTTC
>CADBOY010000159.1 GCA_902796405.1 uncultured Lachnospiraceae bacterium
CGGTACCACCGGTCGGAAGGATCACATTCCTGACGATCGCGCCGTTTTCCACGAAAAAGATCTGAAAGGCCTCCGCTTTTCCGAAATGCGGATCAATACTGCCGCTGCGATAAGGCATGGCGATTCTCATATTCTCATCCTCCTGTACTTAAATACCCACCGCTTCATTCTTCAGCGGTCCTGGCCGGTCTGCCGACCGGTTCCCTGATCAGGAACGACGGGTGCAGCAGCATTGGTATACATCTTGATGCGGGCAGTCGCTCCGCCGGGGGCTATACTCTTATACCGGGCAAGGTCACGGGTTTTCTTTCCCATCCGGATGTAACTCTGCCCGGGGGTCTGCTTTGTGGTAATCCGGCACCACCAGATATTCAGGCCATGATCAACCATGATGGAATTGTAATCCACACCGGTGGTCTGGATCTTTACCGCCACCGAATAGGTCTCACCGGGTTCCGCGCGGAACGGAGAGTTGAGCCTGACGGTCTGATACCCCCTTGAGACAATATTTCCTGTCTTCTGGCTGACCTTCCTTCCTGTGAACGGTTTTCCCTTCTTCGGATTCTGATATACTGTGACCGTGTAGCGTCCCTTTCCGGTCATGGTTCCGAATCCGACCGCCTCGATCATCTGCGGTTCCTTCTGAATCGTATAGACATTGGCCGCGGTCAGCGACTTGTCCGTAGAGATGGAATCGCAGTATGTGCCGCCATCATACTGATAGTTGTACTTGTAATTACTGGCTGGTTCGACATCAAATGCGACGGACGGCTCGGAACCGATTGTCGTATCATAATAAGAAACCCAGAAATAGCCATTCTTGCCGAATGTGGTTCCCCACTGGTTCTTGCAGAGCCAGGCTCCGTTGTGCGGCGGTTTCTTCAGGAAATTCTTTCTGCTGTAGGTATCATTCCAACCCACGACAGCCACGGAATGGTCGATTTCATCATAGCTGCTGCAATACAGTGCATTCTTTCGCTGGTTGAGGTTCGAATAGTCCAGATTGAGCGTCAGTGTCGCTGCTCCGTATTTCATGATCATCCGCTTGACATGACTGCGCTCGGTATCGGGATAGGCCATCTCCATCCCCTGAACATGGATGGCATCCCTGGAATAGGCCAGGGAACTGGCCAGCCTGGAACCGGCTTTCTTATAAGGCGCGGCTTTCTCATCAGCGGCTCCGCTCCAGCTCAGCAGATGCAGTCCGTTCATCGCGCAGTTTCCGCCGATATAATAGGCATTGCCCTTCGCCTTGATGCGGTCGCCCTGGGTGCCGCCCAGCGGATCTGTCTTCCGGTGATAGAAGAAATAGAACAGCTGAAGTTCGGAGAGATCGATGTTTCTCTTATTCGCCACACTCCCGTCCACAATGACGCCATTCCGGATGGCAGAAGCCTCCAGCGCACAGATCACTGAGAAATACGTGCAGGTGCCGTATTCGCCCTGATCCTTGACGGAAGTGATGTATCCTCTGCGGACCGAATTGTATTTGCGGGGAAGCGCCTCCGAAGAAGTATCTGCGCCTCTCTCCGTTCGGCTTTTTGGAAGACGTACGCCGCCTGTGCCATAGCCCTGAGCATGATATTGTGTTCCTGCTGCACCTACCGGCATAACCGGCGCAAGCAGCGCCAGGACAGTCAGGAGGAGACCATACAGAGCAATCCTCCTGTGCTCCCGTTTCTTCCCGATCTTCCTCATCCGTTATTCCCCCTCTTCCGGACTGATCCGGACTCAGCAGGATCCGGAACAGTCCATTGATTCTGACATCGCGGCATCTGGCAGCCTGTCGGTTCACAGAGCATATTCGCCAGGTTCATGAAAATCTATGAATGTCTTCTCTTTTGCCAGTATAGCATAGAGAAAGGCTCGGTGAAAAGAGCCGTATTCTCTCCTCAGTCCGCTCTGCGCAGTTCCTTCTTGCGCTCCTCGGCAAGCGCTTTCATCTCACGGGCATTCTGCTGAACCGCTTCCGTAAGCTCCGCTCCGCCAAGCAGTCTGGCAAGCTCCTGAATGGAATCTTCTTCACTGAGCTTATCCACACGGGTGATCGTACTGCTCTCATCCGACGCCTTGCGGATGCCGAAGTGATGATCGGCCATCGCGGCAATCTGGGGCAGATGCGTGATGCAGATCACCTGACGGTACTGACCGATTTTTGCCAGCTTCTCGGAAACCTTCTGCGCCGTTCGGCCGCTGATTCCGGTAAAAAATAAAAAAAAAATCAAAGTCGGTATTTCATCCTGGTCCGCGAGGACAGCCTTGATGGCCAGCATGATCCGGGAAAGTTCGCCGCCTGAGGCGACTTTTGCCAGAGGACCGGCCTGCTGGCCAGGATTCAGAGAAACCATAAATTCCGCTTCCTCCGCTCCGCTTCGTCCTGGTTCTGCGAGAGGAAGAAAGCGAACGGTGAAATCTACATAATTAAAATTCAGCTCCCGGATTCCTTCCGTCAGTCTCTCCTGGAGCGGTCCCGCAGCCTGCTGCCGGATCCGGGTCAGCTCAGCTGCCGCCTGGTGTAGTGCCTCTCTTTTCTCCTGCTCCTCCTGCTGTGCCTGGCTCCGGCGTGCATCAAACTCTTCCAATGCTTCCCGCTGCTGTTTTCGCTCATTCAGCGCCTTCTGAATTTCTTCATAGGATCCGCCGTACTTGCTCTCCAGCCGGTGAAGCAGATCCAGCCGTTCTTCCGTCTCACGGAATTCTTCCGGCTCAAAACTCATCTGCGCCATATAATCTTCCAGTTCCCGGGAGAAGCTGCCTGCCAGATCTTCCAGCTGTTCCAGTTCTCCGGCGGCAGAGGCAAGAGATTCATCCAGACGGACGGCTTCTGCCATCGCGCGCAGGGCGCGTCCTATTTTTTCGGAAACAGAGTCTTCTCCGCTCTCCATCAGGGATTCCGCTTCTCCGAGAGATTCTCCAATCTTCTGCGCATTCGCCATTCTCCGGTATGTTTTCTCCAGCTCATCCGTCTCGCCGGGAAGCATCCGGGC
>CADBOY010000160.1 GCA_902796405.1 uncultured Lachnospiraceae bacterium
CTCCGGCGTTCAGGAAGTCATGGATCTGACCGCCGTCGCTCACTGCGCCACCATCAAGGGCAGGGTCCCGGTCCTGAATTTCTTTGACGGATTCCGTACCTCTCACGAGCTGCAGAAGATCGAAGTCTGGGACTATGATGATCTGAACGATCTGGTCGATCATGATGCGATCGCGGAGTTCCGCAAGAAAGCGCTGAACCCGAATCATCCTTGCCAGAGAGGTTCCGCTCAGAACCCGGATATCTTCTTCCAGGTAAGAGAAGCCAGCAATCCTTACTACGATGCGTTCCCTGCTATCGTTGAGGAATACATGAACAAGGTCAATGCCAAGATCGGCACGGACTACAAGCTGTTCAACTACTATGGTGCTCCGGATGCCGAGCATGTCATCATCGCGATGGGTTCCGTCAACGAGACGATCTCGGAGACTGTGGATTACCTGAACGCGAAGGGTGAGAAGGTCGGCGTTGTCAAGGTTCGTCTGTATCGTCCTTTCAGCGCAAAGCACCTGATCGATGCGATCCCGGATACCGTAAAGCAGATCTCCGTTCTTGACCGCACGAAGGAACCTGGTTCTCAGGGTGAGCCGCTTTACCTCGATGTTGTTGCCGCTCTGAAGGACAGCAAGTTCCATGGTACGCCTGTCTTCACCGGCCGCTATGGTCTTGGTTCCAAGGATACCACGCCGGGACAGATCATCGCCGTATTCCGCAACCATGAGAAGAAGAGATTCACCATCGGCATCGACGATGATGTGACGAATCTGTCCCTGAAGGTCGGCGAAGATCCGGATACCACTCCGGCTTCCACCATTTCCTGCAAGTTCTGGGGCCTTGGCGCAGATGGTACGGTTGGTGCGAACAAGAACTCCATCAAGATCATCGGCGATCATACGGATAAATATGCACAGGCTTACTTCGAGTATGACTCCAAGAAGTCCGGCGGACTGACGATCTCTCACCTGCGTTTTGGTGATGATCCGATTCATTCCACCTACTTCATCTCGAAGTCGAACTTCACTGCCTGCCACAATCCTTCCTATGTACATAAGTACAATATGGTACAGGAAGTCAAGGATGGCGGCTCCTTCCTGCTGAACTGCCCTTGGGATCTGAAGGGACTGGAAGAGAACCTCCCTGGCCAGATGAAGAGATACATTGCTGAGCATCACATCAACCTGTACACGATCGACGGCATCAAGATCGGCCGTGAGATCGGACTGGGCGGCCGTATCAACACGGTTCTGCAGTCGGCATTCTTCGCCATCTCCGGAATCCTTCCGAAGGAAGATGCCATCAAGTACATGAAGGATGCCGCAACGAAGACCTATGGCCGCAAGGGCGAGAAGGTCGTAAGCATGAACCATCAGGCCATTGATGCTGGTGCAAATGCTTATGTCAAGGTAGATGTTCCGGAGAGCTGGAAGAACGCCAGCGATACAGATCTGCATGAGCATGCCACCGAGGGCCCGAAGGATGTTCTTGACTTTGTCAACACCATCCAGAGCGAAGTCAACGCGCATGAGGGACAGAATCTTCCGGTTTCCGCATTCGCCAAGTATGTGGACGGCACGACTCCTTCCGGCACGGCTGCTTACGAGAAGCGCGGTGTCGCTGTCGATGTTCCGACCTGGAATCCGGACAACTGCATCCAGTGCAACTTCTGCTCTTATGTCTGCCCGCATGCTGTCATTCGTCCGATCGCTATGACTGCGGATGAGGCAGCTGCTGCTCCGGCTGAGACGAAGACGGCTCCGATGACCGGTCTGAAGGATCTGAAGTTCGCGATGACCGTATCCGTTCTTGACTGCACGGGCTGCGGTGCCTGCGCAAATGTCTGCCCTGGCAAGAAGGGCAACAAGGCCCTGACGATGACCTCTCTCGAGGACAACCGGGCTCAGCAGGCGGTCTTCGATTATGGCCAGAAGCTTCCGGAGAAGGAAGAAGTTGCGGCGAAGTTCAAGGCGACTACCGTCAAGGGCAGCCAGTTCCGTCAGCCGCTGCTGGAGTACTCCGGTGCATGCGCAGGCTGCGGCGAGACTCCTTACGCAAAGCTGGCTACGCAGCTGTTCGGCGACAGAATGTACATTGCGAACGCGACCGGATGCTCCTCCATCTGGGGCAACTCCTCGCCTTCGACGCCTTACACTTTCAACAAGCAGGGTCACGGCCCGGCATGGTCGAACTCCCTGTTCGAGGACAACGCAGAGTTTGGTCTCGGCATGGAACTTGGCCAGAGCACGCTTCGTGAAGGCCTGAAGAGAAAGCTTGTCGCTCTGTCTGAGAAGACGGACAAGGCAGATGTCAAGAATGCCATTGCTCAGTACATCTCCACTTATGACAGTGGCGTGGAGAATGGTCCTGCTACCGATAAGCTGGTTTCCGTCCTCGAGGCATGTGGATGCGATGCTTCGAAGGAAATTCTCGCAGACAAGGATTTCCTGAGCAAGAAGTCTCAGTGGATCTTCGGCGGCGACGGCTGGGCATATGATATCGGTTTCGGCGGCCTCGATCATGCGCTGGCTTCCGGACGTGACATCAACGTTCTCGTCTTCGATACCGAGGTATATTCCAACACCGGCGGCCAGGCTTCCAAGGCAACCAATGTCGGTGCTGTAGCACAGTTCGCTGCAGCCGGCAAGGAGACCAAGCAGAAGGATCTGGCAGCGATCGCGATGAGCTACGGCTATGTATATGTCGCTCAGGTTGCGATGGGTGCTGATTACAACCAGTGCATCAAGGCAATGACAGAGGCAGAATCCTATCATGGTCCTTCGCTCGTGATTGCTTACGCACCGTGCATCAACCATGGTATCCGCGTCGGCATGGGCAAGGCTCAGGCTGAGGAGAAGAAGGCAGTGGAGACTGGCTATTGGCACAACTTCCGCTTCGATCCTCGTCTGGCTGCTGAGGGCAAGAATCCGTTCCAGCTCGACAGCAAGGCTCCGTCGATGGATTACAGAGAGTTCCTTCAGGGCGAAGTTCGTTACACCTCCCTGGCTCTCAAGAATCCGGAGCGTGCCGAGAAGCTGTTTGCCAAGGCTGAGAAGTATGCGAAGGAGAAATACGAGAAGCTGGTCAAGGAAGCAGAGCAGTAATTGGTCTGCAGCCTGACGGCTGTTCGCAGATACTCGTAGATTAAGGGGCGCCGCGTTTGCGGCGCCCTTTTTCTGTTGCCCATGCGGCAATACGGATTGATCTGTTCAGCACCGGATTCTTTCGAACTTTGTCTTGCCGTTCGGTATCACCATCCGCTCTTGTATCAGATCACTATATTTTGAACATTTGCATGTCGAAGCCAGCGCTTCTGTTTGCCGCGTTTTGCTCTTATGGCTGCAGCAGGTACTGTCATCAGCTATGGCAGGATTGAATTTTCCCTGCTGTATATTGGAGCCTGCAATTTCAAACGGTATAGTTGACAAGTCTGATTTGTGCGTTTAACATCATTTTATGATAACAGTGTCAAAAGTCATCACCCACGTTGCACTTGTGCCGAAGTGGGTGAATGACTTATTGACACGCCCCCTCAGCGAGGGCGTAATGGGGCGAAGCCACATGAGAGCCCGAGCTGAGGGAGGATCGCGAGAGCGCGTAGCGCGTAGTGATCCGGTTATCATACTTATGACACCTATATCATTTTATGTTTATATCGTAGGGACGGGCGAAGAGCAGGAAGCATGCAAGAAAGGCAGCAGAACTGCCAGAAGGAGCAAAACGTGAAACTGGATGTCAATAAGCTGATGAAGATCGTGGATATCGCGCTGATCATCGTACTTCTGGTCATGGCAGCGATCTTTTTCGTGGGACACTCTTATCCTTCGGCGATCGTCATGCTGGTCGGCGGAGCATTATTTGCGGTACATCTGAGGCAGCAGATTCGGACGGAAAAAGCAGAGAAAGAAGCGGCAGAGCGGAAGAAGATGAGTGAGATTCCCGGCAACCGTGGCAGTCATCACAGCAAGTACCATAAGTAAGACTGTGTGGCAGCTGAGACAGCCATCATAGCAAGTATCACAAGTAAGAGTATCTGGCAATCTCAGCGGTCACAATAGCAGGTTTTACTAGTGAGAGTGCCGGGAAATTCATGGCAGAAGGCGAGGCAGGAAGAGGAAAATTCGGGTAAGATGATAAGCCATGGCTGAACGACTTCACTGCAAGGCAGAATCACCGTTTCTGACTGCGGACAATCGAGAAAATCAGAATCATAACCGTCAAGGTTAACAGGGGCCTGCTGCGCCGCCAGTCGCACAAAAGTACAAAAAATCGTCCTTCGACAGAAGGACGATTTTTTGCAATCATATCAGAGCGGATAACGGGAATCGAACCCGCCTCCTCAGCTTGGGAAGCTGATATTCTACCAATGAACTATATCCGCAATAACACCGCGGCTCGAAACGCAGTAAATACAATATAGCATCTTGCCGGCGCGGCGTCAACTTTTCCCACTGTGAAAATCCGATTTTTCGTTGCAAATATTTGAACCTTTGGTCTTGTTTATGGGCTCTTTGTTCAGCTGATGAGGATCAATCAACGTCGGCATGTGATAGAAAATCAGCATAGCGGATTCGGGGGCGAATCATCAGACGCTCATCCCATTCCTCAGCTCAGTCAGAAGGATTCCTGTGCTCCAGAATCCACTGAATTCCCTTCGCAGTGCGCGGTACTTCATCTACGAAGTGGCCGCCTGGATTCAGTTCAAAGACCGTGGGCACTCCGAGATCCTGAAAGTGTCGCTCAAGTGCTTCGGTCCGTTCCTGAACCGTGCGGAGAGCCTGGTTCCGGCTCCGGCATTCGCGATCACCGACGGAAAAATACGCGCACTCCGGCAACCTTACAGGCTCATGGCTGACGGCGTACTCCAGGAAATCCGGATACCAGACAGAGCCCGATATACTGGCAGCCCGGGCGAAGAGATCGGTCCGGTACAGAGCGTATACCGCGAACAGGCCAGCGAGAGAGTACCCGGCGATGGCGCGATAAGCAGGAGACTCCGGCAGTGTGGCTTCGGCTTCCGGGATCAGCCGGTTCTGCATCCAGCTCAGGTATTCATCGGCCTTGCCGCCGAACGGCTGGTCCCGCTTCGAGAGCGGCGGGGCCACCCACGGGGTCAGCTCTTTGTCCCAGTCTGTACCGCTGACGGCGATGATCGTGCAGAAGGGAGCGTTCTGCGCCCGGAGAGCCGCGGCGATATCCCGGCTGTTATCCTCGAAACAGTTCAGATAGACGGCCGGGCTTCCTGCCTGTCCTGGTGTTATCGTAATCGTTCTGCCATCTAACGGCAGAGTGACGTCTTTTTTCTCTGTCTGTGAGCATCTGCTTTGTTCCGTCATCCGAGGTCCTCCCACCCAGAGGCGATTCCTTTGTGCTGCACTTTAATCCTAGAAGAAGCATTCTCCCATGTCAATGACTCATTCTGTCCATCCTTGCGCCGGCCGGGCTGCCAGTGTGATTTCGGCATTCCCTGATATTCTTCTTCTTTCCAGACCGTCGGACTTTTCCACGGGGTACGGCATGTCATTCTGGTTCATCCGGATTTTTCTGGCTGATGCTCAGCCATTCCGCCAGCTTCACCTGAAATTTTCTCACTCAGCCAGCGAGGCTTTCGCAGGAAGACCGATCCTGAACATCTGCCGGTGAATGTTAAAAATGGTAAGGCGTCATTTTGCAATATTAAAAATGATCAACGAAATAGTTAAAATTAGTCCTTTCGGCATTGGGATATCTGTGCTAGAATCAGACACATAGCGTGGATGGGGAGTAGTAACAGACCGAAGATCCCTTCAGAGAGCTGCCGGAGGGTGCGAGGCAGCGGGATGACTTCTGTGAACTGGCCCCGGAGCTTCCGGCCGAACGAGAAGAAAACGGACGGCGCTGCCTGCCAGCGGATCTTTAAAATATACTGATCGCCGCAGGAAAGCCGTTCCGTTCCGATTCAGTAAGCGCGGACGGACCGATCCGACGATAGAAGGATCAGGCATGAATGTGCCGGTGAGAGCACGCACAGCGCGTGAAATAGAGTGGTACCGCGAGAGAATATTTTCTTCCGTCTCTATTGTTTTGGCAGCCGAAGCGGCAGCCGGACCGATTGGGGCGGAACTTTTTTTACTCCGCCCGCACAAGGAACGTGAGGAGGTTTCAGATGAACAGGAATCAGGAAGAACAAAACGCCGCAGCTCCCGAAAATGGAATAACAGCGCGGATGAACCCCGCGAAGTACAGAAAACAGTATTTCTTACCCCCCGAGACCTGCCTGGACTGGGCGAAAAAGGACGCGCCGGATCATGCGCCGATCTGGTGCTCAGTGGATCTTCGCGACGGCAATCAGTCGCTGGTTGAGCCTATGGGACTGGAAGAGAAGCTGGAGTTC
>CADBOY010000161.1 GCA_902796405.1 uncultured Lachnospiraceae bacterium
GCGCTCGGCGCCAGCGATCCGGGGATCAGTCTGATCGTCGACGGTAGTATCGGCGGCGTGGGAACCGTCCTCGGATTCGTTCCGCAGATGATTCTGCTGTTCCTGTGCCTGTCCATCCTGGAGGACTCCGGATACATGGCCCGTGTCGCGTTCATCATGGACCGTGTATTCCGCCGCTTCGGTCTGTCCGGCAAATCCTTCATCCCGATGCTGATCGGCACCGGCTGCGGCGTCCCCGCCATCATGGCTTCCCGAACCATTGAGAACGAGAAAGACCGCCGTATGACGATCATCCTTTCCACCTTCCTGCCGTGCGGCGCCAAGATGGAGATCGTCGCCATGATGACACTGGTGTGCTTCCCCGGAAGCCTGTTCGTTGCGCCGGGAATGTATTTCCTGGGACTTGGCATCGTCGTGTTCAGCGGTATCGCACTGAAGAAGACGAAATACTTCTCCGGAGACCCGGCTCCGTTCGTCATGGAGCTGCCGGCTTACCATGTGCCGACGGTCAAGGGCGTTCTGATTCATGTGTGGGAGAGAGCCAAGGCCTTCATCATCAAGGCCGGAACCATCATCTTCACCATGTGCATTGTGATCTGGTTTCTGATGCACTTCGGACCGACGGGATTCCTGGCCGATGATATCGATGCTTCCTTCCTCCGGTATATCGGCGAGGGACTCAAGTGGATCTTCATGCCGCTTGGCTTCGGCAGCTGGCAGGGTACGGTTGCCTCGATTTCCGCCGAAGTGGCGAAGGAGCAGGCGACGGCTACACTCGGTATGCTGGCACATGCGGCCAGTGATGCGGAGACGGATGTTGCAGCAGCCATCAATACCATGTTCGGCGGCAGCCGCCTTGTCGGCATGAGCTTCCTGCTCTTCAATATCTTCGACGCACCGTGCATGGTCGCCATTGCGACGGCGTTCCGCGAGCAGGCCAGCCGCAAGTGGGGCTGGATCACGCTGGGCTTCCAGATGATGATCGGATACTGCCTTGCGATGTGCGTCTATCAGATCGGTTCGGTGATCGCCGGAGGCGGCTTCACTCTGGGAACTGCCGCTGCCATTGTTCTGATCGTTATCGCGCTGTACTTCATCTTCCGCCGGAATCCTTACGCGAGCAAGAGAGGTGCTGGCGTGAGCGCTGTAGAGGCCAGAGGCTGAGGCAGCTGCCATGAGTGGTCATCTGACGGGATGCATGGCTTCGTTCCTGTACGGAGTCATCGGTTTTGCCATCGCCTGGGGGCTGGCGGAGCTGCTGAGCATTCTGCACCGTGCGCTGCTGCATGAAGCAAGGCAGCTGGATCAGAAAGGTAGATCCGAGGAGGTGACAGAACATGATTCAGAATACAGTAAAGATCAACGGAATGGCGTGCGGAATGTGCGAGGCGCACATCACCGACACCATCCGGAAGACATTTCCTGAGGCGAAGAAGGTCAGTGCTTCCCACACGAAGGGAATCGCGGTGTTCCTGACGGAGCAGCCAGTGGATGAGGGAGTTCTCTCCCGCGCCATCGGCGAGACCGGCTACCACTATGAAGGACTGACTTCGGAGCCGTATGTCAGACGGGGATGGTTCGGCCGGAAGAAATGACGGTGATCGGTTCTTTCCTCTCGGTCTTCGCCGGAAAAAACGGAAGAAGCGCTCTGGTTCCCATCTGCCGCTCTCTTCCGGCCAGCAGCCGGACCGCACATCGGAGAGATGATGGGAGAGAGCCGTAACATCATTACCGTCAATCGAAACGGCCGGCTCAATGACCTGGACGTTACAGGGACTGTGAAAAACTCAGCTTATAAAAAGAAGAACCGAGGGCTCGGTTCATAAGGGCTGTTGCACTAAACATGTGCTACAGCCCCGTTGTTGATCAGTTGAAGATCGCCCTTACGGGCGGTTTTTCTTTATCGGTTTTCTCATAAAAAAGAAGCCTGGGATCGAAATCCGAGGCTCCTTAGTGTAAAATAAGTTTATGCCCAAACTCAATTTACAACGTAATTATAGCGTTATCTCAATGAATTATCAATTATCACTTCCGTTGAATATTGA
>CADBOY010000162.1 GCA_902796405.1 uncultured Lachnospiraceae bacterium
CGCGCCGCTATATTCTGTGTTGATTATATCGGGGGCCGTTCATGAAGTCAAATTCCAGTATTTCCTGATGAAAAATCAGCATAGCACTGTAAAATCATTTCCCAAAAGAGTAGAATATATGTGCCAATCAAGCAACAGGAGGAAGAAAACGATGAAAAAACACAGCAAATCCCTTTGTCTGTTTCTCATGGCGGTGACTCTGTGCCTCAGCCTTGTTCCGGTTCAGGCGCAGGCCGCTGCACCGAAGAAGACAAACGCCGGAATCCGAAAGATCTGCCGGACTGTCAACTATTATCTCTATGTGGATAATCAGTACGGCGGATCCAGAACGACGAGAACGATCAATCTGACGCCGCAGAGAAGGGTGTCTATCGCCGCGCTGGGAACGTATATCTTCTATAACAGCAAGATCCAGTACAACGAAACCATCTCCACCAAGGCGCACTCCTATGTGCGCATCAATACTTCCTTTGTCAAGAAGTATTACCGCAATCTGTTCGGCAAGAGCCTGAACGTCAGGAAGAAGCTGACGGACCGCTATTCGAAAGTGCAGAACGGCAAGGTGTACTCCATTATGGGTGATGCCGGCCTGGAGACGCCCACGTACAAGATTCAGAGCATCCGGTCACTGGGCAAGGGAAAGTATCGCATCACCATGAAGAACCGCGTCAGATATGACGATGACAATACGGTAAGTACGGTCGGAACGACCTGGATCACGGTGAAGAAGACATCGAAGTCATCATACGGCTACGCGATCCAGCAGATCGAGACGCATATGGGATGATTTCCCGGAGATACATATGACCAAACAGAAGCGGCGGCCTCGTGCATATGAGGCCGCCGCTTCTGTTTTGAAAGGGAGGTTTCGGACTCCGGGTTACCGGGCCGGAGTCCCATCGATTCCCGGGTTACCGGGCCGGGGATCGATGGGGTCCCCGGGTTACCAGGCCGGGGAGACCCATCCGGTTTCTGCGTTACCGGCACAGAAATCGGAATAAAAGGAGTTATGAAAAAGGGGGATCGAAAGGACTTTCTGTTCCTTTCGATGGTTTTATCGTACTGAGAAAATGTGAACGAAGCGGGGTAAGTTTGTGTAGATTCTGCGAACTTCTGCCCGATGATCCGAGCGCATGTCGGGCCGCCGCCTTCGTGGAAATCGGTTCGTTAAGCACATATCTCCTCATGCAGCCGAAGGCTGAGCCGCCGCGCCCGAAAAAGCAAAACTTGCGCGCAGTACACGATCGGTCAGCGTATTTTCAGCCCACGGTACCGGTTTACGGTTTCAAAGATCTCCTGCCGGCGGGGCATCGCCATCTCGGGGACGGTGCTGCTGGAGATCAGGGAGGAATGTCCCTCTTTCTGCAGTTTTTCCCAGAGCAAGTCAATGGCCTCCGGAAGCGTGCGCACACCGTCGAATTCCTGAGTGAGAAGATGGATGAGGCACCAGGCGAGCGCCTCAGTCTGTTCGGAGTCCACAAGCTGCTCGATGTAACGCAGCTCGATCTCCTCGTGATTCAGCGAGAATCCATCGGTCTGATCGCTGTGGACCTTCAGGCGGTCGGGCATCCGCGAGCCGAGGGGGACGCGGTGCTGCGCGAAGGAGACGGTGACCGCGTCACTGTTTTGCCCTGCGGCTTCCGGCGCGGAAATTGCTACAGGAGCAGACGCAGATGGTCCGGTGACCGGGGAAGCAGCGGTGGGATGGGACTGAGAAGCCGTCTCAGAGGAAGCCGTTTCGGAGGATGTCATCTCGGAGAACGCGGTCTCAGAGAAACTCCGCATGGCAGCAGCGGCGGCTTTGGCCCTGGCCGTGATGTCGACCGGCCGGCAGTGATCCATCTGAATCACGGTGTCGGCGACGGTGAAGTAGGCTCCGAAGCTGCCGGCGACAAGGACGGTGGAGATGCCTTCCCGGTTCCTCAGCTCTCCGATTCGCTCGATATAAGGAGTGATCGGTTCGCTCTCGTCGGGAATGACGGCGCGCATCAGGGCGTCACGCATCATGAAATTCGTGGCGCTGGTATCCTCGTCGATCAGCAGCGTCCGTGCGCCGGACTCTACAGCTTCCGCAACGTTGGCAGCCTGAGACGTGCTGCCGCTGGCATTGTCCGAGTGGAAATGCCGGCTGTCTGCGCCATTCGGCAGGTGATTGATAAACATGGAGATGTTCGTGCCGCAGATGCTGCGTCCATCTTCTGAGCGGATCTTGACGGCGGTCGGGTCTGTGATTACCAGTTCACGTCCGTCTCCAGCGACGTGGTTATAGACTCCGTGCATGATGGCAGAGAGCAGGGTGGATTTTCCATGATAGCCGCCGCCGACAATCAGGGTGACTCCCTTCGCAATGCCCATGCCGGAGGTTTGCCCGCGGTGCGGCAGATTCATCGTCACCCGGCAGGAGGCCGGAGAAGTGAGCGGAATGGCATCCGCAAGCGGAGCGCTGGAGATGCCGTTCTTTCGCGGAAGAATGGAGCCGTCGGCGAGAAAACTGACCAGGCCGGCTTCATCCAGATGACTTCGGATATACTGCTGATCATCGGCAAGATCTGCCGCTGCGCGCACAGCAGCCTGGTCCAGGTTCCGCCAGAGCAGGCTGTGCTCTGCGCAGCGCGGAAGAAGATCAAACAGGATCTGGTCCAGGGCGCCGGCATCGATGCTGCGTCCGTGCGCCGGGAATCCGATGCGAAGACGCAGCAGGATGCTTCCGTTCTTCGGATCAATGCGGCAGGCGCTGCGGGGCAGAATCTCCGGACCGGGTGAGCTGGTCCGGATTAGACCGCTCTTGCCGGAACCGTGAGCGCGGAAGGAGTATCGCTCTGCTTCCGCACAGAAGCGGCGCAGGAGATGGTCCTCCAGCGCGGTGCGCCGCCAGCGATTCGCATAGTATTCGGACGAAATGCCTGTCGTGCGCCCGTCCAGCTCAAGATGGACCGAGGAGGGCGAAGCGAATGGATCGCCCTGTACGTGGTCGATAACAAGCACCCAGCGGGGGAAACGCCAGGCGCCGCGAAGAGATTTATAAGCGGGGTAGCCGCACCGGTCCATGCTGTGCAATTCCTGTCTGAGATCCTGAGAAGTCTTCATCCTGCACCTCTGATGTTAGCTTGATGATGATAGGGGATTGATCGTTCCTCTTAATGATAGAAACCGCAGGCGGCCCCGTCAAGTCAGCCTTTTCCCTCTCATCCGGAGATGATCTGCGCCTTGTCATCGGCACGTCGACCCGGGCGCCGTTGTCGTCTCTCGTCCGGAAATGATCTGTGCCTTGCCATCGGCACGTCGCCCCGGACGCCGTTGCCGCTCTCCGCCAGAGATGATCTGCACCTTGACCGGGAACAGGCAGTTCGTGAAACTTATGTAAAAACTGACAATAATGTGAATAATAAAAAATACAAAGAATAAGGATTGACAAATCAAGAGTTATCTGGTATGTTGAAGCTACAAAGAAAAGAGTTCAGAAAGATGAAAAACAAAAACCAAGAGACAGGAGGCTGGTCCAATGGGCTAGGGATGGTTCCATTCTTCTCAAATCCCCGAAAGGGTTGAGTGATAAATCGCATAACGGGAATCCAGAAAACACAGTGAAGGGAGTGTTTCCATTGGAAGAGTAAGTTTGCCGTAATGGGAAAGAGAAGATTTCCGTAATGGGTCGCGAAGACAAAAAGGAGGTCAGGAAGATGCCGAAAGGCTGCCGAATGAAATTACAGTGTATTCCCTGAAGGGGCTGCCGGATGACGAGAAAGTCGGGCAGCCCTTATTTTATGCTCTGCTCCATTTGTTCGCCAGTCGCTTACACTCAAGCCAATTCCCTCCGACGCGTTCCATGAGCCTAGCCGTTCCTGTGGTCTGTCTGTCCTACCGTTTCCTGCCCCGCCGCGTTCCATGAGCCTAGCCGTTCCTGTGGTCTGTCTGTCCTACCGTTTCCTGCCCCGCCGCTGTTCATGAGCCACGCTGTTCCTGCTTCCTGTCATGCTGTTTCTTCACCCGCATGTGCTGATTGTTTCCTCTGTTGCTCACCCTGTTTGTCTGCTATTCCTGCATGATCATGTGCGAATCGTTTCCTCTGCTGTTCCTGACGCTTACTCCGCCATTCATATGTTCATTCCGCTTCATATACCGCGCTTCTCATATACCGCGCTTCTTGTATTCTATACCGATTCCCGTTCTCTCCGCCGCATCCTTGCAATTGCCGGGGGATTGGTATATGCTACGTTAAGTATGTTTATTCCATGGATTCTGCAGCCATGGCGGAGCGATTACCCGGGGCTTTACCGGGCTATTTGCTTCTCCCCGCTGCGGCATGGAAAGAAGAGTAAGGGGAGAGAACATGACACTGCGAGAACTTGCGATCGGAAAGACCGCAACCGTGACCAGGGTCGGCGGAACCGGTGCTCTGCGGCAGCATTTCCTGGATATGGGCCTGATTCCCGGCGTTGACGTGACACTGGTGAAGTACGCGCCCATGGGAGATCCCATGGAACTGCGCATTCATGGTTATGAACTGACGCTTCGTCTTGACGATGCCGGAAAGATAGAGATTGAGAATGAGCGGTCCGAGAAACCGGCAGAGCCAAAGGAAATCCGCGATCCGGAATCTCCATTTCCCAGCCATCCCGCGATTGCACATCCCGGACTCGGCGAAAAGAAGGAGGAGCACGACTACCGGAAGGAACATGCGGTTGTACAGCGCGAGCACCTCACCTATGCGCTTGCCGGCAACCAGAACTGCGGCAAGACAACGCTGTTCAATCAGCTGACCGGCGCGCATCAGCATGTCGGCAATTTCCCCGGCGTGACGGTGGACCAGAAGAGCGGACAGATCAAAGGGCATCCCGAGACCGAAGTCACGGATCTGCCCGGCATTTATTCCCTGTCGCCGTATACGGACGAGGAGATCGTATCCCGGCAGTTCATCCTGCAGCAGAAGCCGGCGGCAATCATCGACATTGTCGATGCGACGAACATTGAGCGCAATCTGTATCTGACGATTCAGCTGATGGAGCTGGATGTGCCGATGGTGCTCGCCTTGAATATGATGGATGAGCTGACGGGCAATGGCGGTTCCATCCGCGTGAACGAGATGGAGGAGATTCTGCAGATGCCGGTCGTGCCGATTTCTGCCACGAAGAACGAGGGCGTGGATGAGCTGATCGATCACGCGATCCACATCGCGAAATATCAGGAAAAACCGGGAAGAAAAGATTTCTGCGGCAAGGAGGATCATGGCGGCGCCGTCCACAAATGTCTGCATGCCGTGATGCACCTCATCGAGCCGAAGGCGGAGGCGGCCGGAATTCCGGTCCGCTTTGCGGCGAGCAAGCTGGTTGAGGGAGATTCCCGGGTGGAGGAGTCGCTGAATCTCGACCAGAATGAGAAAGAGACGATTGAGCATATCGTCACGCAGATGGAGCATGATCGCGGACTGGACCGCGCGGCGGCCATCGCCGACATGCGGTTTACCTTTATCGAGAAGCTCTGTCAGCGGACGGTGGTGAAGCCGAAGGAGAGCCGGGAGCACGCGCGCAGCACGCGCGTAGACCGGGTCCTGACCGGAAAGTATACAGCCATTCCGATGTTTGTGCTGATCATGGCGATGGTGTTCTGGCTGACATTCAACGTCATCGGCGCGTTCTTTCAGGATTTGATGCAGAGAGGGGTTGACTGGCTCACGGCGCTGGTTGATGCTGGTCTTACAGCAGTGAATGTCAGTGCGCCGATTCACTCGCTGATTATCGATGGAGTATTCAACGGTGTCGGCACGGTTCTGAGCTTTGTGCCGATCATCGTGATCCTGTTTTTCTTCCTGTCCATGCTGGAGGACAGCGGTTATCTCGCCCGCGTGGCATTCTTCATGGACAGCCTGCTGCGTAAGATCGGACTGTCCGGGCGAAGCATCGTGCCGATGCTGATCGGATTCGGATGTTCTGTGCCCGCCGTCATGGCGACGCGGACGCTGCCGTCCGAGCGCGACCGTCATATGACGATTCTTGTGATTCCGTTCATGAGCTGCACCGCGAAGCTGCCGATCTATGCATTCCTCACCGCCATCTTCTTCCCCAGACATGGCGCCCTGGTGATGGTCGGGCTGTATTTCATCGGCATTGTTGTGGGAATCATCGCGGCGCTGCTGACCAGAAATACCCTGTTCCGCGGGGAACCGGTTCCTTTCGTCATGGAGCTTCCGAACTACCGGCTGCCCGGACTGAAGAATGTGCTGCATCTGATGTGGGATAAGGCGAAGGACTTTCTGCAGCGGGCGTTTACGGTCATCTTCGTGGCAACGATCATCATCTGGTTCCTGCAGCATTTCAGCTTCCGGATGGATATGGTCACGGATTCGAGCCAGAGCATGCTGGCAGCCATCGCCGGCGTGATCACCCCGATATTCCGGCCGCTGGGATTTGCGGACTGGCGCATCACTACGGCGCTGATCAGCGGATTCATGGCCAAGGAGAGCGTTGTCTCAACCCTCTCCGTCCTGTTCGGCGGTGCGGCCGGGCTGCAGGCGGCGCTGACGCCGCAGATGGCGCTGCCGCTGCTGGTGTTCTGCCTTCTCTACACGCCCTGCGTGGCGGCGATCTCCTCCGTGCGGAGAGAGACCAGTGGGCGTGAGGCAGCAGAGATGGTGGTATTCCAGTGCGTGGTTGCCTGGATTGTGGCCTTCCTGGTTCATCTGGTGATTCTCGCGGTGGCCTGATTCCGTTGGCGGCCTGATTCCTGCGGCAGTAAGATGCTCACGGTGGCATAATTTATGTGCAGTAGGATCCTTGCGGTATATGCTTTCCGCGGTGGTCTGATATCGGCGCGATATGGCCTCGGTGTGGAATTCCCTTATGATACAGCAGGCGGGAGGGATGGACTTATGTTTGGTCAGAGTCCATCCCTCCCGCCATTTTGTCTTCTGGATGCGATTTGTCTTTTCCCTTAGTATGGGATTTGCTGGTACACATCTGGCTCATAGCGCAGATGATATGCCCGGATCATGTCAAGAGCCGTCTGGTAGGAGACGTCGTCCGCCACATCCTGCGGGCGGTGTGCGTCGGATCCTGTTACGACGCGGCAGCCGGTTTCCCCGGCAATCTTCCAGAACCTCTGGTCGGGATAGTGACGGTGATCGCGGATTCCGAGCAGATTGATCTCAAGCGGAATATCGCATTTCTTCGCTTCCTGGCAGAGCCGCCGCATCTCCTGCTCGTAGACGGTGCTGCTTCCGGTAAAGTGCAGGAGGTCCGGATGCGCGAGGTAGAGGAAATGTCCGGTCTTCATGGCATCGATGCACTGCTGGCAGTATCTCCGGAGAATGGCAGGATCCTGCGTCGCCGTGCCGGAGTAGAAATCCCCGATCTCATTGCCCAGGCAGTGCTGGCCGAGGATCATGTACTGCAGAGGGTAGGGCGCAAAGAACTGAAGGAGCTGCTCGAACCAGGCCGGATAATATTCCGCTTCGACGCCGATCAGAATCCGGATATCGGAGGCATACTCCTTCTGCAGAGCGGTGAGCACGTCGATGTAATCCTCGAACTCTTCCGGGTGCATCCGAAAGGTGGAGTAGTAGCTGCCGGGGAAGAGGTACGGCGTGTGATCGGAGAATCCGAGGGCCTGAAAACCGTGCGCGATCGCATTCTCGATGTATTCCCGCTCTGTGCCGGAAGCGTGCCGGCATCGCACCGTGTGGGAGTGAAGATTGACAGTCATGTGTGCCGGCAGGACGTCCGGCTGTTTCGGTGCAGAGGCAGATTCATTGCGTGTATTCATGGGATTCTTTCTTTTCGTGTCCTTTCTGTTCAGCGGTTTTCCCGAGGCACAGACTGGCGGGGAGTTCCGCGGTACCGGCGGGCAAACCTGCTGCCCGTCTTTCGGCAGCAGGTCTATTATACTACAAATGGGTAAGATGTTTCATAAGCTGCGCAGCTCTGCCTGTGGTTTCAGATGGGATCATGCCATAAGAAAATCTTCTGCAGAAGTTCGCAGAATCTACACAAACTTACCGCGCTTCGTTCACAATTCCCCGGTACCATAAAACCATCGAAAGAAACAAAAGCTTTCGATCCCCCTTTTTCAAATGGTTTCTGCGCCGGTAACGCAGAGACCGAATGGGTCCCCGGCCTGGTAACCCGGGAGCCCGAACGGTTCCCGGCCCGGTAATCCGGGGACCGGATATGGCTTCGGCCCGGTAACCCGAAGCCCCCTCTTTTTCATAATGCGCTGCGAAAAGCAGCACCTCCCTTTCAAACAGAAGTGGCGGCCCCGCCTTGCGGGTCCGCCACTTCTGTTTGCGCTGAGACAAAAACAGCCCCGGACCGTATGGAAACGGCCCGGGGCTGCGGACAGATCGCGATTGGCGAATCAGATTATTTGTTGGCTTTTGTGCGAGGCATGTAAACTAGGAAGGAGAGGGCGAATACGATGATATCGCCGACTAGGGCAACCACGAATTTGCCGTGGATGTAAGTGCCATCGCCAAAGAACAGCTGAGTCAGGAAGGTGATGATATAGATTGCGACAACCATGCCGGCGTTCATAAAGCCGTTGTAGACCGAAAGGGCTTTGCCATAAGCTGCTCCGGGAGCGAGCTCATGCATGAAGTTCATGATGTAAGGAGTAGCACCCATCATCGCAAAGCCAAGCAGGAGTCCGGCGAAGTAGATGCCGACCAGGCTGGTGGTAATAAAGCACGGAAGTGCCAGACCGATGACGGAAGCACCCATCAGAACCGGAACGGTTGCGCGCTTCAGAACCTTGGAATAAGCACCGAACAGGAAACCGCTGAAGATACCGCCGATGGTCACGCAGCTGGCGGCCAGTCCGGCCTCAGCCGATCCACCGATCTTGTAGGTGTTCATGATGAACTCAGAGACATTGGTTCCGAATACATACAGCCACAGGAAGAAGAAGAAGTAATGGATCGAGAGGAACCATACCCGTCCCATCTGGGCCTTGGGAGCATCCTCCGGAGCCGCTTCAGCAGCTGCCTGAGGAGCAGGAGCTTCCTTCCCCTCCGGTGCGTGATTCGGAAGCAGGAAGAGTTCAAGAACAATTGCCGGGATGTAGTACAGGAACAGCAGATACGCTTTCTGCCAGCCACCGGCTGCGACTACGCCGCCGAGCGTTGTGAAGAGAACACCGCCGATACTCATCAATGCAGAATATACACCAAACAGTGTGGCGCGCTTTCTTTCATCCGGAACAGAATCGACCAGAATCAGGCCGTAAGCCGTGTACAGGGAGCCCTGGTTGAAACCAGCCAGACCGGAGCCGAAGATCAGCATTCCGATCGGAGCCTTGCCGCCGGCCAGCATGAAGATCAGGCCGTACAGAAGAAGCATCACCTGGGCGAAGATCATGATTGCCTTCGCCGGGATTTTCTTATTGAGCGGTCCAAACAGGAAGGCAAAGATGGTACCGATCAGTGGAGGACCTACGAGTACGGTCTGCACCACCACGGGGGATACATTCGGGTACGATTGCATGATCGGAGCCAGAATGCCCATCGTCATGTTGGTGGCCATTCCTCCGATGCAGTACAGCGCAAGGCCGATCAGGGCCTTCATATTGGTTTTCCCTGTTTGTTCTTGCATATGTTACACCTCTTTCTTTTCCTGCGGATTTCCATCTGGTATAGCGACGTCAGCGGGAAATCCGCCGCTCCACTTTCGCCGCTCATCGATTTACTGAATATATAAATATTTTATAAAAAAGATAAAATATTACATTGTGCAGGCCGACTAAGATTTCCCCGGGAATTACACAGTAGAATTGTGCAGGAGATTCACACAATGAAGAATTTTATGTGAAAGCGAACAAAATAGAAGCGCGGAAAGCGGTACGCCGACCGTTTTGCGCAAAATCAGACAGACAGAATGATGGAAAAGATGTTCCGGTTGCTGTAAAATATAGCTGATAATTCTGCCATCTGGCATAAGGGATTCTGCAGGAATCCTGCCATTCAGGAAAAGGAAAATCTCATGAATCAAGTAGATATAGAAACGTTTCTGGTTCTTGTCCGGACGAAGAATATCACGAAGACGGCGGAGAGTCTGTCCGTGTCACAGCCGACCATCAGCCACCGGCTCAAGGCACTGGAGGATGAGCTGCACGTACCACTTCTGATCCGCAGAAAGGGATATAAGAAGGTTGCGATCACACCGCAGGGAATGGAGTTCATTCCGATTGCCCAGCGCTGGCTGTCGCTGATGCGGGAGACGATGATGCTGCAGAATGAGGTGGAGGAGCGATTCCTCTCAGTTGCCTGCACCGACACTCTGAACTGCTGCATCATGCGGGATATTTACCGGAAGATTCGGCAGGAGACCGAGTACCGTCTCAAACTGAGGCTTTCTACCCATTATTCTTATGAGATCTACGATCTTCTTGAGAACCGGACGGTGGATGTCGGTTTCGTCTACCATCAGCAGAGCTATCGCGATATCCTGTCAGAGCCGGTGCTGAAGGAGAAGATGTATTTGGTACAGGCGGCGGAGGGTGCCATCCCGAAGCCGAAGATCAATACCGACGAGCTCAATCCGGAGAAGGAAATCTACTTTGTCTGGGAGGCGAATTACGAGATCTGGCACAATGAAGTTGTGTCACACGGCAAGCGGCCGCCGCTTGAGGTCGACTCGTATCCGTTACTGGAGGAATCTCTTCTCGATGCGGAGAGCTGGGCAATAGTGCCGGTCACTGTGGTAAATGAGTTGAATAAACGTGAAAATATTTGGATCAGCGCGATCGGGAACCGGAGAAAACCGCCGGAACGCACGACGTATCTTGTGCACAGCCGGGAGCTCGGAGAAGAGAAGCTTGCGACGCTGCAGGTCCTGCGGCGCAATATAGAGGAATTCTATCAGGCGAATGGTCTGGACCAGTATGATAAACGGATCAACATGACGCCGGACGAACCGCAGGCGTTAGGATCGGGGAGCTTCCACTGAGAATATCCGGTTTGCTCATGAAGTACATGAGGAAACGAAGAGGCCGTGCAGGAAATGCCTGCACGGCCTCTTTGCTATTACCAAACAGGGTAGTCAGCGTTTTTCTCTGTCTGCCGCCATTTTACCGGCGATTACGGCGAGACAGGTTGTGATCAGCATGTCGGGCAGAGTGTTTCCGACCGGGATATCCAGCCGCATCAGATAGCGGTAGAGCAGGAATCCGATCAGCCAGATCACGAGGCTGCGCACGCAGAAGCGCTGCCTGCTGGTGTCCCGGTGAAGAATATAGTAATCGGCGATCATCACGGCGGTCATCGGCGCGAAGACCGAGCCGATGAAGTACAGGAAATTCGTGATGTCGTCCATGGGCCATAATATTGCGGCAATCATACCGATGATGCCGGCCGCAATGGCCATGTTCTTTCCGCTGAGCTTCGGGAATATCGATTCTCCCGATATACCGGCGGACCAGGCATCGAGGAAGGTCGTCGTCACAGTGGAGAAGACGATGATGAGCAGGCCGGCGATGCCAAGCCCTGCCTTCAGCATGATCTGCGCGATGTCAGAGGTACCCGTGTAGATCGCGGCGCCCATGCCGATGACGAACATCCAGGTACTCACGAGGCCGTACACGATGGTGCTGACGACGGAAGCGGCAACCGGGCGCTCTGCCTCACGGGTGTAGTCGCTCACGACAGGAAGCCAGCTGAGCGGCATGGAGACAGCCAGTTCAACCGCGGCGCCAAAGGAGATCGCATCTCCGGCGGCAGCCGAGACAGAACCGCCGGAGAAGAAGATCACCCGGCACAGAATCAGTGTCAGGACGAACAGGAGAATCATCGCCGCAACGTTGATTTTCCCGAGATTGGTGATGCCGATGCCGATCCAGAGCAGGATCAGTCCTCCGATGATCAGACACCAGATCCACCGGCCTGCCGGAAGAGCCGCCTGTGCGGAAACCGATCCGTCATAGATCATGATGGCCGTCCAGCCGACGAGCTGGATGATGTTGAGCAGGGCGAAGAACTGTCCGCCGGTATGACCAAAGCTCATCTTGACGGTTTCCATCGCGCTTTTCCGGTTTTTTCCGCCGATGCATCCCGCCAGGAGAAACAGAACGCAGCCGATCAGATGTCCGAGAAGGATGGCGGCCATGCCCTTCGAGAAACCAAGAGAGGCGAAGTAAGTGCCGGTCAGAATCTCTGCAATCGAAACGCCGGCGCCAAACCAGATCAGGCCATTGTCGAATAAGGAGGTCCGCTGCTTCATTGGATGCCTCCCTCTCCGGTGTTCTCTGCCGGGCGCCCCTCCGCCTGGGAAGAAGGTCCGCTGGCAGAGGGCTGCTGCTCCGCGCTCGCTGCTTCTTCCTGGGCAGCAGCGCCGGCCGGATTTGCGCTGTCTGCTTTGGCGTTATATCCCTGGTAGTTTGCGGAGCAGCGGTACTCCGGCGCAGCCTGGCCGTCCGGTCCCAGCACGAACTCTCCTGTGAGATCGAAGGCATGGTTCATCGGGCCGCTTCCCTTGCCGAGATCGAGCATGGCAGCAAGGGCGCCGGAGATGTACTCCTTCGCGCGGCGCACGGAGTCCTCAAGGGAGAATCCCTTGGCCAGATTGGCGGCGATGGCGGATGAGAGCGTGCAGCCGGTTCCATGCGTGTTGGTGTTCGGAATCCGCCGGCCGTTGAACCAGCGGGCTGTGCCATTCTGCCAGAGCAGGTCGTTGGCATCATTCAGCTGATGGCCGCCCTTGCACAGGACCGCGCAGGGATAATTCCGGCCGATCTGTGCTGCGGCGGTGACCATGTCTTCGGGTGAAGTAATGGACATGCCGGAGAGAACCTCTGCCTCAGGAATGTTCGGCGTGATGATCTCGGCGAGCGGCAGAAGCTCGCTCTTCAGCGTTTCAATGGCGTCATCGCTGATCAGTTTTGCGCCGCTTGTCGCAACCATGACCGGGTCGAGCACGATGTGCTCTGCGTGATAGAAGCGGAGGCGCTCGGCGATGGCGCGGATCAGGCCGGCGGAAGAGACCATGCCGATCTTGACCGCATCCGGGCGGATGTCGGTGAAGATCTCGTCAATTTCCGCAGAGAGGAATTCCGGCGTGGTGTCCATGATGGCCGTGACGCCGGTCGTGTTCTGTGCGGTCAGTGAAGTGATCGCGCTCGTTGCGAACACGCCGTTCAGTGTCATTGTCTTGATGTCGGCCTGAATGCCGGCGCCTCCGCCGGAATCCGATCCAGCGATTGTTAATGCAGTTTTCATGATGATTCCCTTCCCCGCACGGTGAATGGATCGCGGAAAGCGGATCCGGATCCGCGCGGAATTTGCATTAATTTTATTATGCGGCACAAGGTGGTGCCCCCGGTGTGCCGCAGGCTGAGTGAAGGCAGGCCTGCCGTATGGGCAGCCTGTCCGGGTGACAGGAGATTTCCGCTGTTGCCGTTAATGTCCCAATCAGGCCGTTGCCCGTCCTGGTTAAGCCGTTACCGTCCCGGTTAAGCCGTTACTTACCGTCCCAGCGCTTCCTCCGTCCGCTTCCTGAGGCGGCGGGCGGCGTCTTCCACGTCATCCTGTGCAAAGATGGCGCTGATTACGGCAATACCGACGATACCGCTGCCGGCGAGCTCTGAGACGTTGCTGAGGCTGATTCCGCCGATCGCGATGACCGGGATGTGCACGGCGGCGCAGATCGCTTTCAGGGTTTCATGGCTGACCTCGATGGCGTCATCCTTCGAGCCGGTGGGAAATACTGCGCCGACGCCGAGGTAGTCTGCTCCGGCTTTTTCCGCGCGCAGGGCTTCTTCCACCGTCTGTGCAGAGACGCCGAGAATCCGGTCCGGACCGATCTTCTCGCGGGTCAGGCCGGCCTCCATGTCAGATTGTCCGACGTGGACACCGTCTGCGCCGACCTCGACAGCGAGGTCAACATCGTCGTCGAGGACAAACGGGACGTGGTATCTTCGGCAGAGGTCCTTCATCGCAAAGGCCTCCCGCCGGATGCTGTCCCGCTCCAGTTTCTTCTCCCGAAGCTGCAGGAATGTCGCGCCGCCGCGCAGGGCTTTTTCGGCCTGCTGCTCGAGAGTCTCGCCGTGCAGCCAGTGGCGGTCTGTGACGGCGTAGAGCAGCAGGGAAGCAGGGTCAAGTTTCATTCCATAATCTCCTTTCGGTTTCATGGTTTCCACGGATTTCCCATTTGTATATTCGATTCCGCGGTCTCTGTGGAGTTCCTTTTCGCAGATTCAGCACCATGGTCTCTGCGGATTTTCTGTTCAGTTCCATGGTTTTCGCGGATTTTCTATTCGCATATCCGGTTCACTGATTCCCGCGTATTTCATAATCTGCTCCACGGTTTCCGCAGATTCTCTATTCTCATATTTGGTTCACTGATTCCTGCGGATTTCGTATTTGGCTCCGGCGCGGAGCGTCTGCGCATCCATATTGCAGATGGCGTCGATGATGCGGCAGCGGTAGGTGGCATTTCCGTCGCCCCTCTGCATGTATTTCCAGCCGATCTCACCGGCGAGGCCCATCGTGCAGACGGCCGCTGCGGCGGCTTCCAGCGGATGTTCCCGGTTCGCCGCGACGAAGGCGGTCATGATTCCGGAGAGCTGGCAGCCGGTTCCGGTGATGCGGCTCATCTCCGGGCGCCCGTTGCGGATAACGTAGCAGGTGTCCGCGTCCGCGACGAGATCAATCGCTCCCGTCATGGCGATGACGCACTTCGTGGTCTTCGCATATCCCCTGACGAAATCGATCATGCGGTCCAGATTGGCATCCGTCACGGTATCCGCAGCATCCGCGTCAACGCCCTTTGTCGTGGTACTGCCGATGGCAAGTGCCTTCAGCTCGCTGACATTTCCCCGGATGACCGTGAACGGAACGTTGTCCAGAAGGTCTGCTGCCGTCTGCGTGCGCAGACGGGATGCCCCGGCGCCGACCGGGTCCAGCAGGATGACGTGGCCGAGACTGGCGGCCTTCTTCGCGGCGCGATGCATGGCCTGGATCGTGCGCTGGTTCAGCGTCCCGATGTTGATGTTCAGTCCCGCACAGATGGACGTGATGTCCTCTGCTTCATCTGGCTCATCGGCCATAATCGGGCTGGCGCCGCAGGCCAGAATCGCGTTAGCGACATCATTGACCGTGACATAATTGGTGATGTTGTGTACCAGCGGAGCGGCCGACCGAACGTTGGTGAGGCATTTTTCGAACATGGTTCAAGTTCTCCTTTCGGGGCAGGTGGATTCGGATAAGGGGCAGGCAGACAGCATCGTCATGTTCTCCTGCCGGGCGCATGGTGCGGCGGGGCATCCCAGAGACTGATGCGGGAATTCTGCATCCCCAGAGGGTATTCCTGCACAAGAAAAAGGACATCCCGACCGGAATGTCCTTTCATTGCGTGGCTGTTGTCCCTACGTTGGCATTATCCAAATCAGGTTTTCGGGTCGAAGCGGTATCAGCTCCCTCTCAGCTCGCTTCCGCGGGCTCCCCCGTATGCAGTTGTCGCGGCGCCGCCTGGAGGACCGAAGAACCGGCCTGCCGGTGCGGTGGATATCCGCTGCATGACATCATTGTAGTCGATGCATGAGAAAATGTCAAAGGAATCGGACATCCCTGAAATCGTAGTCGATGCATGAGCAAATGTCAAACGAATCGGACATCCCCGGAATCCTGGCAGGCGCTCTGCCCAATCACCTTGTCAGACCACCTGTGGTATCAGCTGGTTAACGGCAAGGCCGCTTTTTCCCGCTGCAATCTTCTGACGGAAGGCTTCATTGATGTATAGTCTTCCGGGGACTCCGTTTGAAGTGAGGGATGCGCGCATGCTGCGCCCTTTCTTCCCGGAGAAGCTGCTGATGGTAAACCGGTAAATGGCTGTTTTCGGCGCCTTGAATCTGACGAGTGCTTTGCCTTTCTTACAGGTGCACCGGACGGCTGTCGTTCCCTTCTTGACCGTGGGTGCCGATTTGGCGGATTTCGCCGTTTTCACGGTCTTTGCGGCATCCGCTTCCGGCGCGGTAAATGCCATTCCTGCGCACTGGGTTAATGCCAGTCACGCCAGGAGCAGGGCGCGCGGATTCTTCCCCTTTTGTTTCATGGTAGACATCATCTTTGCTGGTGATCAGTCGGTCAGCTGCCACCGGTCCATGGAATAAAACCTCTCATAATGATCATAGACCTACGCCAAACTCCTGTAAAGTTGTAAAAAAGTGACTTTATTTCCTGTTCTTTTTCGCCTCGTTCTTCCGTTTCAGAGCAGCGAGCTGCTGCGCCATCTTTTTCTCTTCTGCCTTTCGGCTGTCTTTATTCTTCTTGCCGAGCTTTCCCATCGGTTTCACTCCCTTCTGATGATCTTTTCTGAGATCTTTTATGCTGCAGATGCGGCCGGATAATCCCGGATTCCGCGGCGTTCCTATTATAGCGGATGGTGCGGGAAATAGCAACGGAGCGGCCGGGCAGCGGCGTCAGCCTGGCCGGCGCAAGAAGTCAGTCCGTCAGCCTGGCCGGCGCAGGAAGGATCACGAAGCACCAGTATCATGAAGCACCGTTTCATCAGGGCAGGGCTTGTCGGTGCGCCGGCCGGAAACCCTCCCCGGGGCTTGCCCGCCGGCGAAGCTGTCATTTACAATAGGTTCATTCTGATAAGACAGGCAGGAGAAGTGAGATCATGGATCAGAAACAGCGGAAAATTGCGGCGGAATGGACGGAGGGATCGTCCAATTACGACCGGATCATTCACGACGAGATGAACAGTTTCCGGCCGGAGGCGTGGCGCAGGAAGATCTATGCGCAGCTGCCGGAGCATGAGCATATGCGGGTTCTGGATGTCGGCTGCGGACCGGCCTTCTTCACGATGATCCTTGCGCAGGACGGGCATGACGTGACGGGAATTGACTTCTCGGACGGAATGCTGGAGCGGGCAAGGAAGAATGCCCGCGCGTATGGCGTGTCGGCGGAGATCCGCAAGATGGACAGTGAGCATCCGGACTATCCGGAGGATACCTTCGACCTGGTTCTCTGCCGGAATGTCACGCACACCCTGCAGAATCATCCGGCAACCTACGCCCAGTGGAAGAGAATCCTGAAGCCTGGAGGCGTGCTGCTGATCTTTGATGCGAACTGGCACCTTGTCTGGTTCCGCGGACCGGTGCGCGATCAGTACCTCTCGGACGTCAGGGAGTGCATCCGCCGGTTCGGCAGTGACTTCAGCGAGAGAACGGATCCGGACATTGATCCCGACACCTATGACATGCCGGAAACGCCGCATCGCCTGGGCGATCTGCAGCGGCCGGACTGGGATCTCGGCATTCTCTCGGCGATCGGATTTTCGGAGCTGTCCTATGAGCGCGACATCACGAAAGAACTCTGGGATGAGAAGGAGCGGCTGCTCTACCGAACCACACCGATGTTCATGATCCGCGCGAGAAAGTGAATCTTTTCACTATGCAGAAGAAAATGCGAAAAATCGCAATAATAAACAAATTATTAAGCAATAATAAATATGTTATTAGAAAATTATGAAATAATCGTTGACATTTCTTTCAGCTTATCGTAAGATGCGGAATATCAGAAAGCGAGGGGGCCCTTTCCGGTGAGGAAAGGGCGGACCTCGCTCTTTTTTTCTGATTCCCGCCGGAATACCGGTTCTCTGTGCGGGGGAAGGGTCACAACAGATAACTGCGGCAGATCTGAGGGGAATTTGCCCACCAAATGAAGGCGAAAGGGGAGATTCCATGAACAGTATTGACATTCCTACCGTAATCTGGGTCCTGATCTTTGCCGCACTTGTGTATTTCATGCAGGCGGGATTTGCGCTCTGCGAAGCAGGTCTTACAAGAGCGAAGAACACCGGTAATATTCTGATGAAGAACATGATGGACTTCTGCATCGGCACTCCCTGCTTCTGGCTGATTGGGTTCGGCCTGATGTTCGGCGGAACCGGCGCCGTGATCGGAAGGCTGGACCCGACGATCCGAGGCGCTTATACGGCCGCGAACAGCGTTGTTCCGCAGAACATCCCTCTTCTGGCCTATGTCATCTTTCAGACCGTATTCTGCGCAACTGCCGCGACCATAGTCTCCGGGTCGATGGCTGAGCGCACGAATTTCAAGGCCTACTGCGTATATTCCGCCGCGATCTCTCTGATCGTTTATCCGGTCAGCGGGCACTGGATCTGGGGCGGCGGCTGGCTGTCCACGCTCGGTTTTCATGATTTTGCGGGAAGCACCTGCGTTCACATGGTCGGCGGTGCGATCGCAATGCTCGGCGCCTGGATGCTCGGCCCGAGAATTGGAAAATACGGCAAGGACGGCAAGGCGCGGGCGATTCCCGGCCACATCGGCGACGGCAAGATCTTTGTCTACAACGTGCAGCGAGTGGTCAAGGTCCGGACAGGCGAAGAGGGCTATGCCGCTGTGCAGGACGTGGAGTAAGCGGGACGTTGAATCTTCAGAGGCGATTTCGCTGCGCTGGCGCAGAATAAAACAGAACGTGCCAGGAAAAGGGCCGCAGTCATTCCGCCGGAAGACGGAAAGCTGCGGCCTATGCGCATTCTCATGCGGAAGTCGTTCGGCCAGACGCTGGGATCGCCAGGCCATGCCTGGAAGCAGAATAAAAAATCAAAAATCATACTTGATCGGGAACCCTCAAAGTGATATCATGATGATATCAAATAAATACCTGCACTGCCCTTTGGTCGGGAATGAATGGGCAGAAAGGAGAGTATCTCTATGGAAGAAAAAGTGATCGCAAAGGGAAAAAACGGGATGCTGTTTCTGATTTTGTGGATCGCCCTGTATGCGGCAGCCGTTCTGCTTATGGTGGAAGGTATTTACAGAGGAGGAGTGGATTCTCCGGATCTTCTGATTTTCCTCCCTGGGGTAATCTGGCTCGGTCTCGGATGGATCCCTTTTGCCGGGCTCAAGATCCTCAAGCCGCAGGAGGCTCTGGTTCTTACTTTGTTCGGGAAATACGTCGGCACACTGAAGGGTGAGGGCTTCTATTATGTGAATCCTTTTTGTCAGGCAGTGAATCCCGCGGCGAAAACCCATCTTGGTCAGAGCGGCGATGTGGATGATGCCGAAAAAAGCAAGAAGTATTTTCCTTCGGCAGGATCTTCCCGGAATGAGAATGCGGTTTCCAGGAAGATTTCGCTCAAAGCGATGACGCTGAGCAATGCAAGGCAGAAGGTGAATGATGTGCTGGGAAATCCGGTTGAGATTTCCGTGGCGGTGATCTGGAAGGTAAAGGATACCGCAAAAGCGGTTTTTCAGGTGGATAATTACAAAGAATATCTGTCCCTTCAGGTAGATGCCGCCGTGCGCGACATCGTGAAGATTTACCCCTATGATGTGGCTCCGAATATCGATACTACCGGTGACGGACAGGCAGATGACGGAAGTCTGCGCGGTTCGACGACAGTGGTGGCGGAGCGGATCCGGGCCATGATTCAGAGTAAAGTGGCGGATGCCGGACTCGAGATCACGGAGGCAAGAATCACTTATCTCGCCTATGCGCCGGAGATTGCAGCTGCCATGCTGCAGCGTCAGCAGGCTTCTGCGGTTATCGATGCACGCAAGATGATCGTCGACGGGGCAGTCGGTATGGTGGAGATGGCACTGGATAAGCTCAGCGAGAGCGGTGTCGTGGAACTTGACGAGGAGCGGAAAGCGGCCATGGTGTCCAATCTGCTGGTTGTCCTCTGCGGGAACCGCGATGTACAGCCGGTTGTAAATTCCGGAAGTCTGTACTGATATCCGAAACCAGTATGGGCGAGGGCTTTCCCGCTCTTATGAAACATGTGATACCAATGCATTGAGGCGATGGAATGGCAAAAAAACAAGTGCCGCTGCGGCTGAGTGAAAAACTGTATGATGCAATCGCTGCGTGGGCAGAAGATGATTTCCGGTCTGTGAACGGTCAGATCGAATACCTGCTGACAGAGTGCGTGAAGCAGAGGAAAAAAGACGGAAAGTACGTCTCAGAGCATATGGACGAGCCGCCGGAACTGGATATTCACTGACATCCGGTCTGGCAAATCATGACATAATGAGGGAATAAGATACAGCCTGTTCATGATGACCGGGCTGTATTTTTGCGATTGCGAGGAATGATGACCAATTGTCATCTTCATGTCAATTAAATATAATATCAATGGAACCGGTAATTCTGGTGAGTTTTGGCTGCTATATTCCGGTTACGATTTTTGCCAGAAAATATCCGCCGATTGGTGCACTTATGATGCCCAAAACCATGGCTTACGTATGGATGCTCATTCTCGGATTGAGGATGATTTGAGGGAACACAATCACAGCTTGTATCAGTAGAGAAATCAGGACCAGAATGAGGAGAAACCCATGGATTGGAAAAATGTGCTCGATTCCTTTGTTCTTGCATTGATATTCTGCGGTATCTTTGCCTTCTCCATGCACAGAGACCGAAGCCGCTACCGCAATGTTGTCTTCTTATTGTTTGCGGCGGGATCTCTGGTAGGTTTTGTTCTGTCCTTTTTCGGCAGGCTCGGATCTGTGATTCTCCTGATTTTGTGTGCGGCCTTGCTTTTGCTCCTTCTGGTTCTGCCATTTTTCCTGATCTTTAACGGGATTGTAATGACCAGGCGAGAAGGGAGGAGCCTCGCCAATCTGCTTTCTCTGTTCCTGGGGATTATTTTACTGGTGGGCGAGGTATCCATGTTTCTCTGGGGAATCGGCCTGTTTGCCGTGCCTGAGATCTGGCAGGGACATTGGGGCAGAATTGTGGCCGAGGTATCGCCTGTGCTCCTTCTTCTGATGGTGACGACGATGTATCTGTCGGTCACCTTTCTGATCTTCGCCTTTTATTGCCTCTTCCTGCAAGTGATTCCGGTAAAACGTGATTTTGATTACGTCATCATCCACGGAGCCGGATTGCGGAAGGATGGAACGGTAACCAAACTGCTTGCCGAGCGCTGCGACAAGGCGATTGCCATATATCATCGTGATCCGACACCGCCTTACCTGATTCCTTCTGGAGGCCAGGGGCGCGATGAGGCCTGCAGTGAGGCAGAGGCCATGGGGCGCTATCTCTTGGAAAAGGGGATTCCTGAAGAAAAAATACTGATCGAGGACAAATCTGCCACGACGATGGAGAATATCAAAAACAGCCGTGACCTGATTATGGCAAGACCGGGACGCAAGTATACTGCTCTGGTGACCAGCAATTATCATGTGTACCGGGCGATGCGTTATGCCAGGAAGGCCGGCCTTAAGGCAGTAGGAATCGGAGCTCACGTTGCTTCTTACTATTGGCCCAGTGCCATCATCCGCGAGTTTGCTGCCGTGCATAGAGAAAAAAAGCATATGCTGCTGTACCTTGCCGGATACCTGATAGTGATCGCACCGCTTCTTGTGATATGGATGGCAGGATAATCTGCCGTTGGGAGACAGATATACAGACTTTAGAAGACAGATATATTAAAGGGCTGTTGCACTAAACATGTGCTACAGCCCCGTTGTTGATCAGTTAAAGATCGCCCTTACGGGCGATTTTTCTTTATCGGTTTTCTCATAAAAAAGAAGCCTGGGATCGAAATCCGAGGCTCCTTAGTGTGAAATAAGTTTATGCCCAAACTCAATTTACAACGTAATTATAGCGTTATCTCAATGAATTATCAATTATCACTTCCGTTGAATATTGA
>CADBOY010000163.1 GCA_902796405.1 uncultured Lachnospiraceae bacterium
GGTGTGTTCAACGGGGATATCGGTGTGATCCGGAGCATGAACCTGTTCACGGAGGATTTTGAAGTAGAGTATGACGATGGGCGCATCGTGCTGTATTCCTTCAAACAGGCAGATGAGCTGGAGCTCGCCTATGCGGTGACCGTTCACAAGTCGCAGGGATCCGAATATCCGGCAGTGATCATTCCGCTTCTCTCCGGGCCGCCGATGCTCATGAACCGCAATCTGATCTACACGGCGGTGACACGGGCGAAGTCCTGCGTGTGTATTGTTGGTCCGCCGGAGTCCTTCCTGTCGATGGCACAGAATACCCGCGAGGAGCGGAGATACTCCGGGCTGGACGAACGGCTGCGGGAAGCCGTGGGCAGTGCCGAGGAAGAGTTCCGTTTTTCGTGAAGGATTCAAGAATAAGGAGAGGGAATACTCTGAAGATTCAGGTACATAAGAATAGGGAAAATGATCAGATGGGGAAAGCGGCAGACAAGGTTCTGTCGCTTTTTTATCCGCACCGCTGCCCCGTCTGTCAGGATGCGGTTCCGTATGGCAGGAGAATCTGCCCGGAATGTCAGGGAAAATTCTCATATATCCACGGGCCGGTGTGCCTGCGCTGCGGAAAAGAGATCACGGACGGGCAGGAGGAATACTGTTACGACTGCCGGACCCATGAGCGGACGTTCCGCGCCGGAATTTCTCTGATGAACTATGATGCTGCGGCGCGGGTGTCGATTCAGGGATTCAAATACCATGGCCGCCGGGAATACGGTGCATACTATATAGAAGAAATTCTGCGACTGTACGGCGGTAGAATCGAGAGCTGGCGGGCGGACGCCATCGTGCCTGTGCCGTGCCACCCGAGCCGGCTTCGGCGGCGCGGTTACAATCAGGCGGAAATCCTGGCGAGGGAGCTTTCCCGGCGGACGGGAATTCCGGAGATTCTGGATGCACTGCGCCGGACGAAGAAGACGCAGCCGCAGAAGCAGCTTGACAGCGAAGCGCGCCGCCGGAACATCGAGAGCGCGATGGCATCGGATTCGCTGCCGGGCTGGGTGAAAACGGTGATTCTGACGGACGACATCTACACGTCAGGGTCTACGGCCGAGGCCTGTACGCGGGCGCTGCGGCGTGCGGGGGCGCGGAACGTGTACGTAGTGACCGTCTGTATCGGCCGGAACAGCTGAGAAATGTCGGCTTAAGCGACAGAGAAGTATCGGCTGAACAACTGAGAAGTATCGGCTTGAGCAGTTGAGAAATATCCGCTGTTCAGCGAATATATCGTTCGGAACAGCGGAAATATCGACGGGAAGAGCGGAAAAATTCCTTGACATCAAAGAGCCTGCTGTGCTATGCTCATACGGCAAGACGAAGATTGGGAGTCTTTTTTTTGTGTGTATTTTTTTAGATTAAGGCATTCATGGTGAGAACGAGCCATGAACGGACGGAGGGATCAAAATGCGCGTAAGAGTGACTTTGGCCTGCACGGAGTGCAAGCAGCGCAACTACAACGTGACCAAGGAAAAGAAAAACCATCCGGAGAGAATGGAAACCAGGAAGTACTGCAGATTCTGCAGAAAGCACACGCTGCACAAAGAAACCAAATAATCCTCTCAGCAGAAAAGAAGGGATTTCTATGGGAGAACGATTAGAAGTTTTAAAGGCAGAATTCAAGAAGATCATCTGGCCGGAGCAGAGACGGGTCGGCCGCGAGACAGCGGTTGTCCTGGTCAGCGGCGTGCTGATCGCTGGAATTGTGGCGCTGCTGGATATGGTGATCAAATTCGGTCTGAGTTTTATTCTCTGATGGATGAAGGGTGAAAAGTATGGCAGAGGCGAAGTGGTATGTCGCTCATACCTATTCCGGATATGAGAACAAAGTCAAGGCAGATCTCGAGATGACGATCGAGAACCGAAATCTGCAGGACGTGATTCAGGAAGTGCTCGTGCCGCTTGAGGAAGTCGTGGAGCAGAAGGAGAACGGCGGAAAGAAGGTCGTTCAGCGCAAGATGTTCCCCGGCTACGTTCTGATCCATATGGTGATGAACGATGATACATGGTACGTCGTCCGGAATACCCGCGGTGTGACAGGATTCGTCGGACCGGGGAGCAAACCTGTGCCGCTTGAGCCCGAAGAGATGGCCCGGATGGGAATCGGCGATGCCGCAGTGAAGCCGGAGCCGTTCCACACCAATTTTGATGTGGGCGACAAGGTGACGATCATTGCCGGTGCCCTTGAGGGAAGCGTCGGAGAAGTCCGGGAGATCAACGAGAGCCGTCGTACCGTAACGGTGGTTGTTGACATGTTCAACCGGGATACTCCGATGGAGATGAACATCGCCGAGGTAAAGAAACTTTAAATTATGTGTGGGAGGGGGCCCCGCCCGCGAACACCACCATCAGCGGAACCTGCCGCTGAAGAAACAGGAGGAAAGCCATCATGGCGAAAAAGGTAACTGGTTACATCAAACTGCAGATCCCGGCCGGCAAGGCTACGCCGGCTCCGCCCGTTGGTCCTGCTCTGGGCCAGCATGGCGTCAATATCGTTCAATTTACAAAGGAATTTAATGCGAGAACAGCGGATCAGGGTGACCTGGTAATCCCTGTTGTCATCACCGTTTATGCAGACAGAAGCTTCAGCTTCATCACGAAGACTCCGCCCGCAGCAGTTCTGCTGAAGAAGGCCTGCAACCTCCAGACTGCGTCCGGTACGCCGAACAAGACCAAGGTTGCCACGATCAAGAAGTCGGAAGTTCAGAAGATCGCTGAACTGAAGATGCCTGACCTGAATGCAGGAAGCATTGAGGCTGCCACCAGCATGATCGCCGGTACCGCAAGAAGCATGGGTATCGTCGTAGAAGAGGACTGACAGGAGGAGATCAGAGATGAAGAGAGGAAAGAAATATACAGCAGCTGCCCAGAACATCGAGAAGGGCAAGCTTTATGATGCGAACGAGGCCGTGGCTCTGGTGAAGAAGAACGCGACCGCGAAGTTCGATGAGACGATCGAGCTCCACATCCGCACCGGCTGCGATGGCCGTCATGCGGACCAGCAGATCCGCGGCGCTGTCGTGCTTCCTCACGGAACCGGCAAGACGGTCCGTGTCCTTGTATTCGCCAAGGGAACCAAGGCGGATGAAGCAGCTGCAGCTGGCGCTGATTATGTCGGCGGCCAGGAGCTCGTTCCGAAGATTCAGAACGAAGGATGGCTGGATTTCGATGTCGTTGTCGCAACGCCGGATATGATGGGTGTTGTCGGACGCCTCGGCCGTATTCTCGGACCTAAGGGCCTGATGCCCAACCCGAAGGCAGGGACGGTTACGATGGATGTCACCAAGGCCATCAACGAGATTAAAGCTGGTAAGATCGAGTATCGTCTCGACAAGACGAACATCATTCATGTTCCGATCGGCAAGGCTTCCTTCACAGAGGAGCAGCTTGCAGACAATCTGCAGGCTCTGATGAGCGTTCTTACAAAGGCAAGACCTTCCACCCTGAAGGGTACTTACATGAAGAGCATCGTTCTGGCGCCCACGATGGGCCCCGGCGTGAGAATCAATCCGCTGCAGTACGGCGGAATCTGAGTCGGAATCTCCCAATCGACTTGCAGGAAGCGGACATCGCGCGGTGTCCGCTTCCTTTTATATTTATATATAGAAGGATTCTTGCCTCTCTGGAATGACAGAGGGAAAATATTCCACGAAATATTCCGCAATAGCGGGAAAATGCTTGACAGCCGCAGGCATTTATGATAAAAAATCCTAGTACGCGGTTTTCCGTGTGCTGCCACTGCCGAAGACAGCAGGTGCCGAAAGGCATAAGGCTTGTACGCCTGCCGAGGAAGTATATCACATGAGTATTACTTTCCTTCGGCGTGATTTATGCCGAAGGATTTTTTCTTCATCGCAGCGGTACTCCGCGGAGGCTGACTCCGCAAAAATAAACAAGGAGGTAACCGATTCAATGGCAAAGATTGAAGCAAAACAGCCCGTTGTTCAGGAGATCAGCGATCTGCTGGACGGCGCACAGTCCGCTGTCCTTGTCGACTTCATGGGAATTCCGGTCGATGCCGATACCGAGCTTCGTAAGCAGCTTCGTGAGAACGGAGTGACGTATCGTGTCTACAAGAATACGCTGATGAAGATCGCGATGAAGGGAACGGATTTCGAGAAGCTCGGCGATGATCTGAAGGGACCGAGCGCCATCGCCGTCTCCAAGACGGATGCGACCGCTCCGGCCCGCATTGTCGCAGACTTTGCGAAGACCCATGAACAGGTCGCGCTGAAAGCAGGCGTTGTCGAGGGAGATTACTTCGATGCGAAGGGCATCCTCGCAATCGCCAGCATTCCTGGCAAAGAAGCTCTTCTGTCCCGTCTGTGCGGAAGCCTGCAGTCTCCGATTGCAAACTTCGCCCGTGTGATCAAACAGGTCGCAGAGAAGAAGGCAGACGGAACCGAGGCTGCTCCGGCAGAAGAAGCGGCACCCGAGGCCTGAGTCTGCACCGGCAGCCAGAATGCGCGGCCGGAATTCAACACAATTATCAAAAAGTCCTCTTGAGAGAGGCGTATTAAATTTTTATCGGAGGGAAATACAATGGCAAAGCTGTCTGTAGAAGAGATTGTCGCTGCAATCGATGAGCTGAGTGTCCTTGAACTGAATGATCTGGTCAAGGCAGTTGAGGATAAGTACGGTGTTTCCGCTGCGGCTGGAATGGTCGTTGCCGGACCTGCTGCTGCTGCACCTGCAGAAGAAGAGAAGACCGAGTTCGATGTTGAGCTGACTGAGGTTGGTCCGAACAAGGTTAAGGTCATCAAGGCTGTCCGTGAGCTGACTGGTCTTGGCCTGAAGGAAGCCAAGGCAGTGGTTGATGAGGCTCCCAAGGTGTTCAAGCAGGGTGTCTCCAAGGAAGAGGCCGAGGCTGCCAAGACGGCTCTGGAAGAGCAGGGCGCAAAGGTTACCCTCAAGTAATTTCGCGTCGAAAAACAATGAATCGCAGGACATGCAAAACCCCGGGGCTCGCCCCGGGTTTTTTACGTTCATGAATGGATTCATGTATCGTTGGATTCGGCAGCGGTGGATCGCCGCGGTGAAAGATCAGATCCAGGGCGGCGATGCATGCTGGAGAATATCCGTCAGGCGCGCAGCGAAACTTCACGCCGTGGTGGAAGATTGGATCCAGGGCGGCGCTGCGCGCTGGAGAATATCCATCAGACTCTCAGCGGGACTCCAATCCGGGGAAGAACCGGAATCAGAATACGTCCCAGCGCGAAGACGAGTATGGCAGCGGCGATTGCCTCGGGTATGCCGGACGCAATGATGGTTCCCATGATCAGATCAAACACGGCGCTGGCAGCCACATTGCGTACGGCTGCGTACTGAGAGGCAAGCAGAACATTGATGCTTCCCATAACAAGAATCGTATTGGCCATGGATCCGATGAATCCCACGAGCGGAAGAGCAATATTGAGATTCAGGTGAATGCGGCGCAGCAGAATCCAGGCCCAGCCGGCAACGACTCCGATCATGACGCGGCAGCCGACAGCGATCCAGAGAGCCTTGATGGCGCCGGCGATGCCGGTAGTGCTCATAAATGGCGAGAAGGCGAAGGACAGGAGCGTGGGTGCCATCGTATTCGATACGACGGAGCAGATGCCAAAAACCAATCCCAGAATTCCGCCCGCGAGCGGTCCTAACAGGATGGCCCCCAGAATGACGGGAATGTGAACCGTAGTTGCCTTGATGATGGGCAGCTGGATCATGCCGAGCGGGGTATTCGCCAGCACGATCACCACAGCTGCCATGAGCGCAGTACAGACCGTCCAGCGGGTGTCATGTGTTCTCTTTTCCATATTCTGTTTTCCTCCTTGTTATCATTCCCGAAAGTACCGGGATACAATACAATTCGGGTGAAGTATAGCATCCTGATTCCCAAAACACAAGGGGAAGCGGGGGATGTTTCTCTGGACTTTTTCTCTGGCTTTGTGCCGTTCCCATTGGTGAAAGTATGCCAGAGGCGGATGAGGAAAGCCGGGAGGCGGACAGTCCCTGTCCGCGATTCCCCTGGAATGGGTTGCAATTTGCCCCCTGATAAAAAAAAAAAAAAAACAGCGTTCATTCCGCCAGACATCAATGAAAAGAGCCGCCATGCGGCAGCGAAGGGGGAGATGGGAAATGCCCGCGAGGGTATTCCGAAAGCGGAGGGACGCGAATGATTTCCCGTGCAGGACAATACGCCGGCGGGGAAAAACGGTCTGGAGGGTATGATGAAGAAGAAGTCAAGCATCATCAAGCTGGTGCTGATTCTGGCGGTATTTGCCGTCGGTCTCTACACCGCGTTGTTCGGCATTGGCGGATACGGCAGTGCGAAGAACATCATCCTGGGTCTGGATGTCCGGGGCGGTGTCAGCATCACGTATGAAGTTACCAATGACAGCTTCTCTGCGGAGGATTTCGCGGATACCAGAAAGAAACTGGAAGACCGTGCCAACGCGCTCAGCACAGAGTCCGAGGTTTATGCCGAGGGAGACCGGCGGATTGTCGTCAACATCCCCGGAGAGACCGACGCGGAGAAGACGCTCGACCGGCTGGGTCAGCCTGGTAAGATTGAGTTCGTCACCCACAATGCCGACGGCTCGGACAAGGTCTGGCTGACGGGAGAGGACATCGAGTCCGCGACCGCGGGCGAGAGGCAGGATGATCTGACGGGAGCGACAGAGCATGTGGTTTCTCTGAAGATGACATCCGATGGCGCGACGGCGTTTGCGGAAGCTACGAAGGAGAACGTGGGCAAGCAGATCGATATCGTGTACGACGGAGATGTCATCAGTTCTCCGACGGTGCAGGAAGAGATCACCGGAGGACAGGCAGAGATTAACAACATCGAGTCCGCCGATGAGGCAGAGTATCTGGCTACAATGATCCGCATCGGAAACCTGAAGCTGGATCTGGAAACCATCAGTCACCGGACGGTCGGCGCCCGGCTTGGTGCGGAGGCTCTTTCCAAATCCCTGATGGCTGGCCTGATCGGTCTTCTGCTGATCTGCGTATTCATGATTGTCATTTACCGGGTGCCCGGCGTTGTGGCTTCGTTCGCTCTGGCTTTCTACACGGTTCTGGTTCTTCTGTTCCTGAATCTGTTTAATATGACACTGACTCTGCCCGGTATCGCAGGTATCATCCTGGGTATCGGTATGGCAGTAGATGCCAATGTCATCATCTACACGCGAATCCGTGAGGAGATCACGGCGGGCACAAGGGTCGGTGACGCGATTAAGGACGGTTTCTATAAGGCCAATTCAGCGATCATCGATGGCAACGTCACAACGCTGATTGCGGCTTTTGTCCTGATGCTCCGCGGTTCCGGCACGGTGCAGGGCTTTGCCCAGACGCTGGCAGTCGGCATTCTCGTCTCCATGTTCACGGCACTCGTCATTTCCCGGATTATCGTGAATGCCCTCTACAATCTGGGCGTGAAGGATCCGAAGTACTATGGCCGTGAAAGGGTTCGCAAGACCATCGATTTTGTAGGAAAGAAGAAGATCTTCTTCTCCATCTCGATTATCGTGATTGCTGCCAGCCTGATCATCGGCGGAGTCAATCACGCGGCTGGCCGCGGCGTCTTCAACACGAGCATTGAGTTCTCCGGCGGCCGTTCGCTGGCGGTGGATTTCGATAAGGCTTATTCCATTGAAGAGTTCACCGAGAAGGTGGTTCCGTCGATTGCAGATATCATCGGCAGCAATGATATTCAGGCGCAGAAGGAAACCGGTTCCAACCGGTATACCATCAAGATGAAGGATGTCGATGAGTCCACGATGTCCAAGGTCCAGGATATGCTGGTCCAGGATTACGGCGCGGACAAGGACACGATGGAGGAGTCCTACATCAGCTCGACGGTCAGCAACGAGATGACGAAGAACGCCATCTCGGCGACGATCATCGCCATCATCTGCATGCTGCTGTACATCTGGTTCCGGTTCAACAATATCCGGTACGCAGCCAGTGCCATCACTGCCCTGTGCCATGACGTGCTGATTCTGATCGGATTCTACATTGTGTCCCGCACGACGGTCGGCACCGCATTTATTGCCTGCATCCTGACCATCGTCGGCTATTCGATCAACGCGACCATCGTCATCTTCGACCGGATCCGCGACACAGTCAACCACAATGTGGACCACAAGGATTTTGTGACCATTACCAATGAGAGCATCACGACCACATTGACAAGAACCATCAACACCTCGCTGACTACCTTCATCTCGGTGTTCATGATCTTCGTCCTCGGTGTGCCGTCGATTCAGGAATTCACTCTTCCGATCATGGTCGGCATCGTGGCCGGTGCCTACTCTTCGGTGTGCATCACCGGCCCGCTGCTGTGCGTGATTGGCAAGAATGTGCTCGCTGTGCCGCATAAGAAGAACCTGGGCGTCACCGCGAACTATACGAAGGAGAAAAACCGCCGGAAATCCGAGAAGGCGGCAAAGAAGGCAAGAGCAAAGAAGGCAAGGGAAAACAGGAAGAGCGCAAAGTAATGCGCTGGAATGGAGATTCTCATGAAAGAAGAAGACTGCATATTCTGCAAGATTGCTAACGGAGAAATTCCTTCAACCACGATCTACGAGGATGACACGTTCCGCGTGATTCTGGATCTTGGTCCGGCCAATCCCGGGCACGCTCTGATTCTGCCGAAAGAACATTTCCGTGATATCACGGAGATTGACGCAGATACCGCCGCCAAGGTGCTGCCGCTTGCAGCAAAGATCGGAACGGCTCTGAAAGAGGGTCTGGGATGCGATGGATTCAATGTGGTCCAGAACAATGGCCCGGCAGCGGGACAGACGGTATTCCACTTCCATGTCCATATCATTCCGAGGTATGACGCGGATCCGAAGATGGTCACCTGGACGCCCGGAACCTATGAAGACGGCGAGATGGAAAAGGTCGCGGAGAAAATCCGCGCCGCACTGTGAGAATATTTCCCTCTAAGTAAACATGAGGACAAAACAGGGAGGCAGTACCCGGCGGGTACTGCCTCCCTGTTCTTTTCATCAGATTTCCTGGCGGTCCGATTTTCATACCGCTTGCTCTTCTTATCATCCGGTTTTATCCGGTCAGATTTTCTTAGATCTGCTTCCGGCCCAAGCTGTTATCACCAGGCCTTCTGTCTGTCCGATCTCTATACCGTCAGACCTGTTTATCGTCGGAGATTCTGTCTGTCCGATCTCTTTACCGTCAGACCTGTTTATCATCGGATATTCTGACGGTCCGATCGTTTTGCCATCAGACCATCCTGTCATCAAACCTTCTTCTGAGCGAGGTCATCGAGGAGGTTTACAATGGTTGTGACAGCGCCACCCATCTGGCTGGTTTCCATCGAATCGATGTAAGCCCGGCGGTTCCGATAGACCTTGTGAATGGTCTGAAGAAGACGCTCATCACTGAGATCCTCCTCCTGGATTACCTCAGAGAAGCCCTGCTTCCGGAAGGATTCCGCGTTCAGTATCTGATCGCCACGGCTTGCGGCGGCGGACAGAGGAATCAGAATATTGGGCTTGCGCAGAGCGAGCAGCTCACAGATGGCGTTCGCTCCGGCGCGGGAGATCACCAGATCGGCTGCAGCGAACAGATCCTTCAGCGGTCCGCTGACGTATTCGTACTGCACATATCCGGGCGTTGCCTTCAGGGATTCATCCAGATTGCCGCGTCCGCAGAGGTGGATGACCTGAAATTCCTTCAGAAGCACCGGGAGAATTCGTCGAACCGCCGTATTAACGGCGACGGAACCAAGGCTTCCGCCGATAATCAGGATGACTGGTTTCTCCGCCGTAAGACCGGCATAGGCGAGGCCGGCATCTTTGGATCCGGACAGGAGTTCCTGACGGATCGGACACCCTGTCACAACCGCCTTTCCTGCCGGAAGATTTTTTACGGTCTCCGGGAAATTGCAGCAGATCTTCGCTGCGGACGGCATACTGATCTTGTTGGCCAGTCCGGGTGTCATGTCGGACTCATGGATGACCACCGGGATCTTAAGCTTCTTCGCCGCAAGGACAACCGGGACGGAGACGAAACCGCCCTTGGAGAAGATGACATCGGGGCGATACTGTTTCAGCAGCTGTCGGGCTTCTCCGATGCCCTTGAGGACGCGGAACGGATCGGTGAAGTTCTTCACATCAAAGTACCGACGCAGTTTTCCCGAGGAAATGCCATCGTACGGAAGGCCGGCTTTCGTGACGAGATCCTTCTCCATGCCATTTTTCGAGCCGATATAGCGGATCTCAAAGCCGCGCTCGCGCAGCGCCGGGACAAGAGCCAGATTCGGAGTGACGTGTCCGGCAGTGCCGCCGCCTGTCAAAACGATTTTCTTCATGACGCAGATATTTGCTTGCGTGGGCCCGCCGATGAGGCAGGGTGAACGCTGCTCCTCCTTCTTGAATCAGGAATGCTTACGTGCCTCGTGCTCCTTGTACTTCATCAGAGCAGTCGCGAGCTGATCCGGACATGAAGTGGGCTTGTATCCGCAGCGGATGCCCTGAAGCTTCTGGATGACATTGTCCACCTTCATACCTTCTACGAGGGAGCTGATCCCTGTGGTATTGCCATCGCAGCCACCGATGAACTGAACGTCCGTGAGCGTGCCGTCGTCTTTCACATCAAAAGTGATTGCCTGGGAACAGGTTCCCTTTGTCTTGTATTGATAAGGCATGTGTGCGACTCCTTTTTTCTATGGTGTTCCGGCGGGCAGTCCGCCGGCATGGGTCTTCGGAAGCATTACACATCATAGCATAATTTTACCAGCGTGGGTAGTGAAAACTGGCCGCGGCTTCCTGCGTGAAAAACCCGCATGCTGACTTGTCAGGGGAGGATACCGCGTTGTATAATTTTCAGGGAATGAATTTGCATGAACCCGAATCACAGGAGGCAGCAAGATGAAATCAGTTCGTTTTGATTATGCAAAGGCATCGGCATTTCTTTCCGAAGCGGAGATCGCGGGTAAGAAGGCAGCGGTATGTGCTGCAGCGAAGACGCTGACGGAGCGCAGCGGCGCAGGCAATGATTATCTGGGCTGGATCGATCTTCCGGTTCAGTATGACAAAGAGGAGTTCGCCCGGATTCAGAAGGCCGCGGCTAAGATCCAGAAGGACTCGGATGTACTGATCGTGATCGGCATCGGCGGCTCTTATCTCGGCGCCCGCGCCGCGGTAGAGTTCCTGCGCCACAGCTTTTATAATATGGTAGACAAGGAGACGCGCGGCACACCGGAGATCTATTTCTGCGGCAATAACATCAGCGGCACTTATCTGAGTGAGCTGCTCGATGTGGTGAAGGGGAAGGATTTTTCCGTCAATGTGATCTCGAAGTCCGGCACAACGACGGAGCCGGCCATCGCCTTCCGCATCTTCCGGAAGCTTCTCGTCGCGAAATACGGCAAAGAGGAAGCGGCGAAGCGAATCTATGCGACGACCGACCGGGCCAGAGGCGCCCTGAAGAGTCTCGCTGACGAAGAAGACTTTGAAACCTTTGTGGTGCCGGACGATGTCGGCGGTCGTTATTCGGTCCTGACGGCGGTTGGCCTGCTTCCGATCGCGGTTTCCGGCGCGGATATCAGCAAATTGATGCAGGGCGCGGCGGATGCGCGCGAGGAAGCACTGAATGCGCCGTATGAGAAGAATGACGCGATGCTCTACGCCGCCTGCCGCAATGACCTTCATGAGAAAGGCCGCGCAGTGGAGATTCTTGCGAATTATGAGCCCGGTCTGCACTACGTCTCGGAGTGGTGGAAGCAGCTCTTCGGCGAAAGTGAGGGCAAGGATCACAAGGGAATCTTCCCGGCATCCGTCGATCTGACGACCGATCTGCATTCGATGGGGCAGTTTATCCAGGATGGCGCCCGCATCATGTTCGAGACGGTGATTGAGGTGGAGAATCCGAGATGCCAGGTTACGATCGAAGCAGAGGACGGAGATCTTGACGGACTCAATTACCTTGCCGGCCGTACGATGGATTTCGTGAACAAGAGCGCGATGAATGGCACGGTGCTCGCGCACACGGACGGACAGGTTCCGAATCTGATGGTTCATATTGACCGGCAGGACGAGTACACTCTGGGGCAGCTGTTCTATTTCTTTGAATTTGCCTGCGGCGTCAGCGGATATATGGCGGGTGTGAATCCGTTCAACCAGCCCGGCGTGGAGAGCTACAAGAAAAATATGTTCGCACTGCTCGGAAAACCTGGTTATGAGGCTGAGCGCGAAAAACTGATGAAGAGACTGTAATTCGGGACGATGTGCCCGGATTGTCTCCCGATGAGAGGATGTCCTGTCCTGCGCGCGCGGACTGTGTTCCGGATGGAAGGATAATCTGTATGCATAAGAGGAGCCCGGTTGCCAGGCGGCAGTCGGGCTCCTCTTATTTTTTCGTCTGGTCATCCGGGCGGCTTTCCCCGCCACGTTATTTCACGCGTCAGCTGCTGCAGCGGATGAGTCCGCTTTTCCCATCATGCGAGGATGGGTTGGCATATCTGCTTTCTGCCAGCCGCTGGAAGAAAGGATAGTGCGTCGTATTCGATTTCCTGATACGCTCCGTGAAGAGCATCAGTCGTCTTCTTCAATCATCCGGATTTCCAGATAGTCGAAAGGAATCTCTTCCGTGAAGCTGTCAGCGGTAAATCGGGTGCATGCCGTGCGCTGGAAATCCCGGATATTGGTCTGAAGCCAGATCGGAACCTGAAGATCAAGACGGGAGCAGGCCTCTTGAAGCGCGGCGAAGACCTTCTTGGTCCGGCTCATGTCTCCGGGTTCTTCCACTACGGTATCGCGAAGCATGTGATTATTCTTGAATTCACGGATCCACATACGAAACATCGGGCTGATTCTCCTGATCTTAAAGTCCGGCAGCCGAATGGGTGCCGGACGTGGCAGGATGGCCAGCATCCCGCACGGCAGACATTGTGATAAGATGAAGACCAGTATAGCCGATAACCAGGTACCCGGCAACCGGAGCGGCGAATATTCTCAGCAGCCGCTCCAGGCCGGGAAACCTCACGAATTCCCGGCGCTGTCATTGCCTGGTGTCTGCATTGAAGGTATAATCAGAATATTCCAGAGATTCGCGCGAGAAGAAAACCGCTCAGAACCGGCAGACTGCACCGACCGGAAGGAATTTGCCCAAACCGACAGGTTTTACCGACTTGAAGGGATCCGCCCAAACCGGCAGATTGCACCGAATCGGAGAAATCTGCGCCGGAACCGGCAGACTGTGCCAGCCCAGCGGTATCCGTGGAATTGAAGGAATACTCAGGAGAGATGAAATTCGTTTATGATATATTGCCGCGGATGGGACGGCGGCAGAATGGAGGCTGCTATGGCGGAAAATCGGGAGAACATGCTGCAGTTTCTGGATGAAGCGAAGAATGCTTTGACAATCTGGCAGGAGTCCGGGGCGGCCAGCGACCGTCTTCAGGCGGAAGCCAATCGGCTGGAGCGGACGCTGACCCAGGAGCGCACGGCGCTGCGCACCCGCGTGGATCAGGAAATCCGGAGGAAGCGCGCAGAACTGGAGAAAACATACAGCAAAAAGGAAGGAAAGCTGGCGAGCAGCCGCAAGAAGGTGTCAGATGACCGGAGCAAGGCGTATCAGAAGCGCGTGAAGGAGCGGGCAGCGGCGGAATCCGCGGATACCCGGAGACAGATCCAGGAGGCAAGAAGGAACCTGAAGGATCTGTTTCAGGCGAATGGAGTTCCCGGCTTCTGCCGGAGCAGCTTTTTCTACGCGGTGTTCGCCCCGAAGAGCATCGGTGAGATCCTTGGCTGCGCACTGTTTTTCCTGATATTCTTCGGCGTTCTGCCTTGCGCGGTCTATTATTTCCTCACGCCGCGGACAACATTATGGCTGGTGCTTACCTTTGTCATTGATGTCGTCCTGTTCGGCGGCCTCTATATTGTGATTCGCCGTGCCACGGTGAGGAAATACAAGGAAACCATCGAGGACGGAAGACGTCATCGTGATTTCATCCGCGCGTCGAAGAAGCAGGTGAAGAAGATCGAAAAGGGCGTCCGCAAAGAGAGCGAAGAATCTCAGTACGATCTCGGAGAGTTTGATCAGAAGCTTGACAGTCTGTCGAAGGATCAGGAAGCAATGGCGGGAGAGCGGAACCGGGCGTTTGAGGAGTTTGACAAGAAGACACGCGATGAGATCGCCAGTTCCATTCTGGAGGGCAGCCGCGAGAGGCTGTCCCAGATGGAACGGGAGCTCGCCGAGGCGCGGGAGGAGCTGGACCGCGAGCGAGAGAAGAATGCCAGCTGGTCGCGGGAAATGGATGAGAAATATGTGCCGGTGATCGGGGAGGAATTCCTCTCGCAGAGCGGTCTGGAGGAACTTCGCGCCGCCGTGGAGGGCGGTGCAGGAAGCCTGAATGAAGCCATACAGCGCGTGCGTGAGAAGAAGGCCGCGGCGGAACCGGATAAATGAAAGATCCGTGTGACGGGTGAATCAAAGAGACGCTGCCATGCAGGCGAGCAGCATGCAGGCGAGCAAACAGAAGGGGACGCTGCCATAGTACTTTTCAGTACTACGGAGGGCGTCCCTTTTTCGTGGGCGCGGGCCGAAAGGCTCGCTCTTTTTGGCTTTGAGAACAAGATGATTCGGAACAAAGGGAAGTCTGTCGGTACCCCGCGGTGCGGAGAATGATTATCGCAGATACTGTTCGATGGCCGTCCGCGTCTGCAGCGCCATCTCCCCAAGTTCCTTCACCCGCTGATCCGACATGCGGCTGGTCGGGGCGGAGATGCTGAAGGCGTAGCGGTCCTTCTGCAGCGGCAGATCGAGAGCAGCGGCAACGCAGCGTACTCCGATCTCATTCTCCTCATCGTCGCGGGCAAAGCCATCTCTTCTGACGCTGGCCAGCACATGGCGCAGCCTCTCATAATCCACGATGGTGTGCGGCGTAACCGGAACAATCCGGCTCTGTGCCCAGATCTGCCGAACCTCATCTTCCGGAAGGCGGGCGAGGATGGCCTTGCCGACGCCGGAACAGTAGAGGGGAATCCGGCTTCCGATCCGGGAGACCATCTGAATGCTGCCGGAAGTGGAGTTTACCTTGTCGATGTAGACGGCATCGGTTCCCTCCTGCCGCACAAAGTGTACCGTCTCTCCGCTTTCCTGCATCAGATTCTGAAGAAAGGGATGTACCTGGGCGATGATATCCGTGTGATCGAGCAGCTTGTTGGCCTGCTCCACGATGCGGAAGGTGAGCTCGTACTGCCCTTTGCTGTTCTGTCTGACATAGCCAAGGTATTCCAGCGAGGCCAGCACCCGATGGGCCGTGCTCTTGTTCAGGCCGAGAATTTCCGTGATCTCGATGAGCCCCAGGCTGCCGCGGTCCGCCAGAAGTTCCAGCGCGCCGAACAAGCGGCCTGCCACCTGAATTGGATTTTTCTCCCCGGAATCCGGGGAACCTGACGCCGAAGAAGCCGTCATCATCTATGACCTCCCTGCTGCGCTGATTTGGACTGCATTTTCATGTCCTGCTGAAATCAGGTAACAATACGCATCTAAGAATGTATGTGCCGCATCCAGATGCGGGCCAGGTTCAAGAATGAACATGCCCTCAGGAGATGCAGCAAAGCCCGCAACGAAGGACACATCTGCTGCATTCGGATGCGGGTGATATTGGCATCCCTGCACCATGGTTCAGACATGAGAATTCCACATTGCGGAACTATGGTATCACAAATGTCACGATCCGTCAATGCAGCAGCAGGAGGTGATCCGCCTCTGTCTGCTGGTAATAAACAGGAATTTGGCCGATTCATCCAGAATATTGATAAATCAACCAAAGGAATTGACATTTGCCAGCGAGTGTCTATAATGAAAATGTGCTATGATATGAAATTAAGTTTCACAATACGAAACAAACAAGAAGCCAGAAAGGAGCTTTCTCATGGAACAGGTAATGGAGCAGATGAAGAAGGTCGGAATTATCCCGGTCGTGGTTCTGGATCACGCGGAGGATGCCGAGGCACTGGGCGGTGCGCTTTGCCGCGGTGGACTTCCCTGCGCGGAAGTCACGTTCCGTACGGCAGCAGCTGAGGAGTCCATTCGGATTCTCTCCCAGGCCTATCCCGATATGCTGGTCGGTGCAGGCACTGTCCTCACTCCGGCACAGGTAGACCGTGCGGTAAATGCCGGAGCCAAATTCATTGTCAGCCCCGGTTTTAATCCCGAAGTCGTGAAATACTGCATCGTGAACCAGATTCCGGTTACGCCGGGTATCCAGACGCCCACCGAGATTGAGATGGCGCTTGGCTATGGCCTGAAGGTTGTGAAGTTCTTCCCGGCAGAACCGTCCGGCGGCCTGAAGATGCTGAAGGCGGTCGCTGCTCCGTATACCACCCTGCAGTTTATTCCTACCGGCGGCATCAATATTGACAACGTGAAGGATTACCTGAAGTGGGATCGGATCTTCGCCTGCGGCGGAAGCTGGATGGTGAAGAAGAATCTCGTGGAAGCCGGAAAGTTCGACGAGATTGAGAAGATGGTCAAGGACGCAGCCGATCTGGTACACGAGATTCGCGGATAATCCGCTGACCTGGTTGGCAGGATTTGCGGATAAACAGCTGATCTGATTTGTAAGATTCGTGGCTAAGCAACCGGTCTGATTCATGTGATTCGCGGATCATTCGCGGATAAAGGAGAAAACAAAATGGATTTAAAACTTCGTCCGAAGGAAGAATGCAAATATGATGCGGTTTCACTGGGAGAAGTGATGCTGAGACTGGATCCGGGGGAAGGCCGGATCCGCACCGCCCGTTCCTTCCGTGCCTGGGAGGGCGGCGGTGAATACAACGTCATCCGCGGTCTGCACAAATGCTTTGGAATGAATACCGCAGTGATCACTGCCTTTGCAGACAATGAAGTCGGCAAACTGATGAAGGATTTCATCGAACAGGGCGGTGTTGCCACCGACCTGATTTACTGGAAGAAGACCGACGGAATCGGCAGAATTTGCCGGAACGGCATCAACTTCACAGAGCGCGGATTCGGCATCCGCGGGGCCGTCGGATGCTCCGACCGGTATAACACCGCCATTTCCCAGGCAAAGCCTGAGGACTTTGAC
>CADBOY010000164.1 GCA_902796405.1 uncultured Lachnospiraceae bacterium
ACAGGGAGAAGTGCTTCGTTCCGTGAACCAGATTCATCCGGGAGAAATGGTGGATGTGACTCTTCGTGACGGGAAACTGCGGGCCGAAGTGCAGACTGTTCTGGAATCCCCTGTCTCCGGCGCGGCAGAGGCAAAGTGAGAATACGAGAATCGGAGATCAGTCTATGGATCAGAAAGAAGATCTGGGAAAATTATCCATGGAAGAGGCGTATGACCGCCTGGAAGCGCTCCTGGATGAGATGGAGAACGGAAAGCATACGCTGGAAGAGACGTTTGCGCTGTACACGCAGGGACTGGAACTGGTGCGAAGCTGCACGGAGAAGATCGGAAACATCGAAGCACGAATGAAGGTGCTGGAGAATGCGGCAGAACAAGGAGAGCAGAAGTGACAACAGAAGAGATCATCCAGAAATGTCTGCCGGACGAAGCGGGTCTGCAGAAAACCGTGATTGAAGCAATGAATTATTCTGTCCTGGCTGGTGGAAAACGGGTGCGCCCCAATCTGATCCGGGAGACCTGCCGGCTTTTCGGCGGTGATGAAAAACTGGCGGAGCCGTTTATGGCCGCCATGGAGATGATTCACACCTATTCCCTGGTTCATGATGATCTTCCGGCGATGGACGGCGATACGCTTCGCAGAGGGAAACCGACAACATGGTCAAAGTACGGAGAAGCCATGGGAGTCCTTGCCGGTGATGGTCTGCTTACGTTCGCTTTTGAGACCGCCGCGCAGGCATTTGCCATGACAGATGATCCTGCACGAGTGGGGCGGGCAATCCATGTGCTGGCACACAAGGCCGGCATCTATGGAATGGCCGGCGGACAGGCTGTCGATGTGGAAAAGACCGGAAAGCCGCTTTCTGAGGAAGAGATGAGCTTCATCTACCGTCTGAAAACCGGAGCTTTGATCGAAGCTTCTTTGATGATCGGTGCCATCCTTGCCGGCGCTGAGGAACAGGACGTTCAGCGGATGGAGAAGATCGGGACCAATATCGGGCTCGCTTTCCAGATCCGGGATGACATCCTTGACGTGGTGAGTACGGAGCAGGAGCTCGGCAAACCGATTGGCAGCGATGAGCGCAACGAGAAGACAACATATGTCTCGCTCTACGGACTCGAGGCTGCAGTGAAAGAAGTCGTCAGACTGTCCGAGGAAGCGATCGCTTCGCTCTCGGAACTGCCGGGGGACACTGCATATTTCCGGGATCAGATCCGCCGTATGGAAAACCGCCGGATCTGATCCGCCGCATGGAAGACGGCAGAACCGGATCCGCAGTATGGAAGATGACGAATCTGAGCTGCCACGCGGAACAGGACAGAGCCGGATCCGCACAGGAAATTCAAAGTATCGGTGATACGAAGACAGCATTCTTCGCTGAATCCGGATGAGGTAGAGGTATGATACTCGAGACGATCAATCAGCCGAATGATATCAAGAAGGTGGCACCGGAGGATTACCCCCGGCTGGCTGAGGAAATCCGCGCCTTTATTCTGGAGAAGATCAGCCGGAGCGGCGGTCATCTGGCATCGAATCTTGGCGTGGTTGAGCTGACAATGGCGCTGCATCTTTCCTTTCATCTTCCGGAAGACAAGCTGGTGTGGGATGTCGGTCATCAGTCCTACACACACAAGATTCTGACGGGACGAAGAGAAGGATTTGACGGCATTCGCTCCTACAAAGGACTCAGCGGATTCCCCAATCCCCGGGAGAGTGCCTGCGATGCGTTTGAGACCGGACACAGCTCGACCTCTGTTTCTGCCGGACTGGGGCTGGCCAAAGCGCGGGATCTGACTGGCGGGAAGAACTATGTGGTCTCCATCATCGGGGACGGGGCTCTGACCGGGGGAATGGCGTATGAGGCGCTGAACAACGCCTCGCAGATGAAGAGCAATTTCATCATTGTGCTGAATGACAACAACCGGTCCATTGCCGAGAATATCGGCGGAATTTCCCGCGCACTGGGAAAACTGCGCACGGCGCCAGCCTACAATGACATCAAGGAGAATGTGTCGAAGGGACTTTCTCAGATTCCGGGCATCGGCGATCAACTGGTCAGCCGGATCAGCAGGACGAAAAGCTCCATCAAGCAGCTCGTCATACCCGGCATGATCTTTGAAGATCTGGACATTATGTATCTGGGACCGGTTGACGGCTATGATATTCCCGGCATGATGAAGGTCTTCGAAGAGGCAAAGCAGGTGAACCGGGCGGTTCTGGTTCACGTGATCACGAAAAAGGGAAAAGGATATGCGCCGGCAGAGGCGGATCCGGAACATTTTCATGGAGTTGGCTCATTTGACCTTGCCACCGGGAAACCGCTCAGCAAGCCGGAAGGCCCCTCATGGTCCGAGGTGTTCGGAAGAACGCTCTGCCGCATGGCAGAGATAGATCCGGCAATCTGCGCGATTACGGCGGCGATGCCGGAAGGCACGGGCCTGGGCAGATTCCGCAGACTGTTCCCGGAGAGGTACTTCGACGTCGGCATCGCCGAGCAGCATGCCGTGACATTTTCCGCCGGCCTGGCAGCAGGAGGTATGAAACCATATTTTGCGGTTTATTCTTCCTTCCTGCAGAGGGGATTTGACCAGATCATCCATGATGTCTGCATCCAGAACCTGGATGTGACCCTGTGTCTGGACCGCGCTGGCATCGTGGGAAGTGATGGCGAGACGCATCAGGGGATATTCGATCTGTCTTATCTGATGACCGTACCTCACCTTGGGGTGATGGCTCCGAAAAATGGCTGGGAACTGATGGATATGCTGCAGTTCTCCGAGGAGTATATCGGACCGCTGGCGATCCGGTATCCGCGCGGACCGGCAGTGACTTCACTGAAGGAATACCGTGCGCCGATTGAGTACGGAAGGGCGGAATGCATTGCCGAGGAGAGGGGAATCTGTCTCTTTGCTCTCGGCTCGATGGTGGATACGGCAGCTCAGGTGCGCGACAGACTGAAGGAAGACGGCTATGAGGTGACTCTGGTGAACGCGAGGTTTGCCGCGCCGTTTGACAAGGAGATGCTCCGAAGAATGGCAGGCAGCCATGTCCTGCTGGTCACGATGGAAGAAAATGTCGCGAGCGGTGGCTTCGGGGAGCATGTGGCGGCGTTCTGCGCCGAGGAAAATCTGGAATGGATGGTACTTCCGATTGCTCTTCCGAATCAGTATGTGGAACACGGAAGTGTCAGCATTCTGAAACATGAGCTGGGAATTGACGCGGAGAATATCTACCGGCGGATTCTGGCGGCAATCGAAGACGAAGACGCTCTCCGCGGCATCAAGAAGCTGGACAGCCGGGCAGAGCGCGAAAGCAGTATACGGTGATGCCACATGTACTCATACGGCTGCATGTGTGCCGGATCATGACGGAGGGATGGAGAGTTTCATGAAAGAACGGCTGGATGTGCTGACCTTTCAGGCTGGAATCGCAAGCTCCCGAGAGCAGGCGAGAACGATGATCATGGAAGGGAGCATCTTCGTCAATGGTCAGAGGGAGGATAAACCGGGGACCCGGTTCGATTCCGATGCAGAGATCGTCTTCAAGGGGAAGAAGATGCCGTTTGTGAGCCGGGGCGGCCTGAAGCTGGACAAGGCTATGCGCGTATTTCCTGTGACGGTGGAGGGAAAGGTATGCATGGATATCGGTGCCTCGACCGGCGGATTTACGGACTGCATGCTGCAGCGAGGGGCAGTGAAGGTCTATGCCGTGGATGTAGGGTATGGACAGCTTGCCTGGAAGCTCCGGCAGGACCCTCGCGTGGTGTGCATGGAGAAGACGAATATCCGCTACCTGACGCCGGACCAGCTGGAAGAGAAGATCCAGCTGGCTTCCGTAGATGTCTCCTTCATCTCTCTTACGAAGGTACTGGGGCCGGCCAGAGAACTGCTCACCGAGGATGGTGAGATGGTATGTCTGATCAAGCCGCAGTTTGAGGCAGGACGGGAGAAGGTAGGCAAGAAGGGGGTTGTGCGCGACCGCGCTGTCCACAGAGAAGTCATCGAAAACGTGGTAGGTTTTGCCTCGGAGAACGGATTTCGGGTGCTCGGTCTGGACTATTCTCCGGTCCGCGGCCCGGAAGGAAACATCGAGTATCTGATGTATCTGACGCGGAACCTCTCCGCGCAGCCGGGTGCCATTGATCCGGCTGTCGTTGTAGATGCGGCGCACGAGGAACTGGACCACTGAGAGGCGGATATGAACCACTTCTATGTCATCACAAACGAAGATAAGGACCGTAACCTTCGGGCTACGAACGAAGTACGAAATTACCTGCTGAAACATGGCAAGGTGTGCTATCTCGGCATCGATTCGCAGTCCCGCCGGAACGGGGAGGAGGAGACCAGGCCGGAGGATGTGCCGGAGGATACGGAATGCATCATTGTGCTCGGCGGAGACGGAACTCTTCTGCGCGCGGCAAGGAATCTCGTAGACCGCGGCATTCCGCTGATTGGTATCAATATGGGCACACTGGGGTATCTCACGGAAGGGGACACTGCCGGTATTCCGGATATTCTGGAGCGCCTGATTGCGGATGAGTACATCGTAGAAGAGCGGATGATGCTGACCGGGCGGATTATCGGTCCGGATGGAGAAGTGATCGCACAGGATGTTGCCCTGAATGATCTGACATTGAACCGGACTCGTTCGGTGCAGGTGTTTCGCTTCAAGATCTATGTCAATGGTGAATTTCTGTATCTGTACAACGCTGATGGAATCATCATCTCCACGCCGACGGGCTCCACTGCCTATAATCTGTCCTGCGGCGGTCCGATCGTTGAACCGACGGCGAAGCTGTTCCTGGTGACGCCGATTGCGCCTCACTCGCTGAACAACCGCAGCCTGATTCTTTCCTGCCGAGACCGGATTGAGCTGGAGATCCTCGGTCACGACCGGTTCAGAGAGACACGGGCGGAGTATATCACCTGTTTCGACGGAGATACTGAGATCCCGGTCAAGGCGGGCTACCGGATCGAAATCTGGCAGGCGGAGCAGAAGACACGGATCCTGACGATGAGACAGCAGAGTTTCCTGGAGACGCTCCGGGTGAAGATGAACTGATCCGGCAGAAGAATGGGGAGAGCAGAAGGAGGCGGTATGCTTTTAAGTCTGCATGTGAAAAATTTCGCGCTGATTGAGGAAGCGGAGATCAGCTTCGGAGATGGTCTGAACATTCTCACCGGCGAGACGGGCGCCGGCAAATCTCTGCTGATCGATGCAGTAAACGCCGCTCTGGGCGGACGTCTCCGCGGAAACGTGATTCGAAGCGGTTCGCCGTATGCCTACACGGAGCTGGTATTCTCCGTGACGAAGGACAAGCAGAAGAAACTGCAGGACATTGACGTGTCGACCGAATATGACTGTGTGGTCATCTCGAGAAAGATCCTGCCCGGGCGCAGCATTCATAAGATTAACGATGAGACGGTGACCTCCGCCAAAGTGCGCCAGGTCACTTCCCTGCTTCTGGATATTCACGGACAGCACGAGCATCAGTCACTGCTGCACAGGGAAAATCACCTCTCCGTGCTGGACGCATTCGGCGGAAAGCCGGCAGCGGCAGCGCGGGCAAAAACGGCGAAGGCTTACAGTGACTGGCAGGCCGCATCCCGCCGACTGAAGGAGTTTGAGTCTGATCCGGAAGCGCGCCGCCGTCAGATGGATTTCCTGGACTTTGAG
>CADBOY010000165.1 GCA_902796405.1 uncultured Lachnospiraceae bacterium
AGAGCCCAGCATGTGGCGGAGAAGATTGCGCCGGCGCTGGAGCGTGGGGAGATGGTGATCTGCGACCGTTTCATGGATTCGAGTGTTGCGTATCAGGGCTACGGGAGGAATCTCGGCGATGCAGTCCGGGTCGTCAATTCGTATGCAGTTAGCGGTATTGAGCCGGATGTTACTTTCTTCCTCGATCTGGACCCGGCAGTCGGCCGGGCCCGGATCGGAAAGGATGTGCAGGACCGGCTCGAGCAGGAAAAGATGGAATTTCATTATCGGGTATACGAAGGATACCGGGCAATCTGGAAGGCTAATCCGGAGCGCGTGATCCGGATCGATGCGGCGCGGGAAGAAGCGGAAGTGCGGGCGGATATTTTTGCCCATATGGATGCGATCTGCCGCGAGCGGGGTCTGTAAATGAATGCACTGGAGGAAATACGGAGAAGCACGCGGGATGGCAGACTGGCGCACGCATATATTCTGGAAGGCGATGCCGGTAAAGAGCGGGACCGCATGATGGAAGAGATCGTCATGACGATCCTCTGCACAAACCGGGATGTGGATGGACGCGCATGCGGCAGATGCACTGCCTGCCGGCGGGTGCAGAGCGGAACGCATGAGGATGTGGTCCGGATGGAGCAGAGCGGCAAGGTCGGCTACCGGGTGCAGGATGTTTCGGCGTTTACTTGCAGATTGTCGATGAATGCGTATGGCGACCGGATGGTCGGAATTATTCCGGCTGCGGACGGGCTGACCGAGGTAACACAGGGAAAGCTGCTGAAGACATTGGAAGAACCATATCCGGGCACGGTGATCCTTCTTGCAGTCTCCAATCGGAAGACGCTGCTGGATACAGTGCGGTCGCGGTGTGTGCTGCTTAGGATGGAACCGTCGGATGAAGGTACGGCGGAAGCGGCGGAAGCAGAGAAGCTGTGGGATCTGCCTTTTTTCCATGAATATCGGAAGGCGATCGATAAGGCGTTCAAGACGCAGGATGAGGCGCTGGCATTTCTGGATGCGGCGGAACAGATCGCCTTCAAGAGAAATGATATCGCCGGCGTGATCCGGATCGAGGCAGCCCGCAGGGACATTATGGCCGGTATGGGATGGAAACCGGCGCTTAAGAGACTGTGGCTCGAGCTGAGGGATACACCGGATCAGACAGGAAAGTGAGGAATAACATAAATGACGGAAATTGTGGGTGTCGGCTTTATTAAAGCGAGTAAGACCTACTATTTTGACCCGAAAGGGGAACAATATAAGATGGGCGAGCTGGTGGTCGTCGAGACTGCACGCGGCATGGAGATGGGACACATTTCCATCGCGAACCGGGAGGTGGATGACAAAGAGGTCGTCGCACCGCTGAAGGGGATCGAGCGGCGGGCGACGAGCGCTGATCTGGCCAGATATCGGGAGAATCTCGCGAAGCGGGATAAGGCGATGAAGGTCTGTGAGGAGAAGATCCGCCGTCACAAGCTTGATATGAAGCTCGTAGATGCAGAATATACGATCGACGGATCGAAGGTGATTTTCTATTTTTCGGCGGACGGCCGGGTGGATTTCCGGGAGCTGGTCAAGGATCTGGCTTCGCATTTCAGAATGCGGATTGAACTCCGTCAGATCGGTGTCCGGGACGAGGCGAGGATGCTGGGCGGCATGGGAATCTGCGGAAGACCGTTCTGCTGCAGCCGCTGGCTGCATGATTTTCAGCCGGTGTCCATCAAGATGGCAAAGCAGCAGAACCTGTCCCTGAATCCTTCGAAGATTTCGGGAGCCTGCGGACGGCTGATGTGCTGCCTGAATTTCGAGAACAAGATGTATCAGGAGCTGCATAAGGGCATGCCGAACGAAAATGACAAGATCATGACGCCGGACGGACTGGCCAAGGTCACGAATGTCAATCTCTTTAATGGCACGGTAAATGCGCGGCTGTATGAGAAAGACAAGGAGACGAAGGAGAACGTGCTTTCGCAGGAGACCAAGATGTATTTCAAGAAAGAAATCCGTCTGCTCGATAAGAAATCACCTAAGAAGAAAAAGAACGGTTCTGATGCAGGAGATGCGGAGGCGCGGAAGCAGACCGAGTGGCCTTCTGAGAACTGAATTGACAGAACTGACAGAACAGACCGAA
>CADBOY010000166.1 GCA_902796405.1 uncultured Lachnospiraceae bacterium
AGCGGTCGCAATCACATCCTACCGTGCAGGTAGGCTTCCCGCAGCCGTATTTTTCTCCGCGGTCATAGTAGATCTCCGAGCAGGGACCGCAGGGGCCTGCTCCGTGCTCCCAGAAGTTATCCTCCTTGCCGAAGCGAAAAATCTTCTCCTTCGGGACGCCGATCTCCTTGTTCCAGATATCAAACGCCTCGTCATCATCCAGATAGACGGAAGGGTACAGGCGATCGGGATCCAGCCCGATCTTCTCTGTCAGAAACTCCCATGCCCACGGAATTGCCTCATGCTTGAAATAATCGCCGAACGAGAAATTACCGAGCATCTCAAAGAACGTGAGGTGGCGGGCAGTGATGCCGACATTCTCGATATCACCAGTGCGGATGCACTTCTGGCAGGTCGCCATCCGCGTTCTCGGCGGGACCTCCTGTCCCGTGAAGTACGGCTTCAGAGGAGCCATACCAGCAGGGATCAGCAGAACGCTGTCGTCGTTGTGCGGAACAAGCGAATAGCTGCTACGGCTGAGGCATCCCTTGGTTTCAAAGAAATCCAGGAACATCTGCCGGAGCTCATTGACACTGTACTTTTTCACGTCATTTCCTCCCACAGTCGATCAGTATGGCAGATATGGCACAGCCATGGGGATGATCCGTCCGAATCCGTGAACTGTCCTTCAGGGGATCTGTGCCCGGCCGGAAAAGCCGGCCTCCGATACGGACTTCTCCTGTCATACCGTTTATTACGCAAATTAAAATGTTATCACAACCCTGCATTACCGTCAAGAACGGACGCCGGGATCATCCGGCAGCCCGGTTCTCTTCGCCGCCTCGGACGCCAGGTGGTCGCAGCGCTCATTCTCCGGATGTCCGGCATGGCCCTTTACCCAGTGAAACGTCACCTCGTGCGGCTTCATGGCCGCAAGCAGTCTCTCCCAGAGATCAATATTCTTCACCTCATTGGGTTTACCGCGCCGCCAGTTTGCCTTGATCCATCCTTCGATCCAGTGTTTGCGAAATGGATCGCCCAGATAGGAGGAATCGGACCAGAGATCCACCTGACATGGCCGGTTCAGCTCTTCCAGTGCAGCGATGGCAGCCATCAGTTCCATCCGGTTATTCGTCGTCCGCGCATAACCACCGGACAGCTCTTTTTCATGAACGGCACCTGCGGAATCAACAAAACGCAGGATGGCACCGTAACCGCCCGGCCCATTGGGATTTCCTTTGGCGGCGCCGTCCGTATAGATTGCTACATGTGGTTTTCCCATGATATTCCGATTCTTATACGATCTCCAGCGCGAGCCGGATCATATCGCCGAACGTCGTCTGCCTGTCCTGCGGTGACAGTGCTTCTTTCCGGTACAGATGATCAGAGATGGTGAAGATGCCGAGTGCCTTCTTTCCGCACCTGGCAGCAATCATATAGAGCGCGGCAGACTCCATCTCCACACAGGTAACTCCCATCTTCTTCCATGCATCATTGTACGAAGGATCATCATTATAAAATGCATCCGTGGAGAGGACATTTCCCACAACGGCGTGAATTCCCATTCGCTCGGCCTGATCCGCAGCGCGCCGCAGAAGGCCATAATCGGCGATCGGAGCAAAGGTGCCCGGAAGATGATACTGAGAGGCGAAAGCAGAATCGGTACAGGCGCCCTGCCCAATCACGATATCCCGCAGTTTTACGTCATCCGCGATCGCTCCGGCGGAGCCGACACGAATGATGCTTTCCACTCCGTATCGGTGATACAGCTCCCAGGAATAGATACCGATCGACGGAATTCCCATACCGCTTCCCATGACGCTGACGCGCTTGCCATGATAGGTTCCGGTATATCCCAGCATTCCGCGGACCTGATTAAAACAAACCGAGTTCTCCAGATAGTTTTCCGCGATAAACTGCGCGCGAAGCGGATCTCCCGGCATCAAAACCGTCTCTGCGATATCGCCGGCTTCCGCTGTATTATGTGGTGTTGACATAACCGATTCCTCCTGCCTGCCGCAAGACAATCCGGCACAGACCAGACCGCCAGTACTCTGCCGCGGCAGACCTTCTCTGCAAAGCCAGACAGCTGCATCCATCCGCGGCAGATCTCCTTCTGTTCAGCCAGTGTGCCGGCATCCAGCTGTGATCCATATTCCCTGTAAAGCCTGATGCTGCCGCATCGGCTCACTCTTCCGTTCAGCTGTTCCAGGGAAGCAGCGGATTCTCAATCTTCCGGTCGCGGAGCATCAGATCGTTGACCGCGTCTGAAGCCTTCTTATCCTCGAACAGAACTTTGTTGACCTCTGCCACGATCGGCATGTTCACCGCGTACTTGTCGGCAAGTTCCTTCGCTGCCCTAGCGGAAAACACTCCCTCAACGACCTGTCCGACTTCCTTCATGGCCTCATCCATCGTCCGGCCTTGTCCCATCAGGATGCCAGCGCGGCGGTTGCGGCTGTGCATGCTCGCGCAGGTGACGATCAGATCTCCGATTCCGGACAGACCGAACAGCGTCTCCTGTCTGGCTCCCATCCGCAGTCCAAGCCGGGCCATCTCCGTCATGCCACGGGTGATCAGAGCGGCCTTCGTATTGTCGCCGTAGCCCATGCCATCTGCAATGCCCGCTGCCAGAGCGATGACGTTCTTGAGCGCCCCACCGAGCTCGACACCGAGAATATCCGGGCTGATGTAGACCCGGAACACCGGACTCATATAGGCGTTCTGCAGCCATGCTGCCGTCTCCTGCTTTGCTGCCGCTATAACCACCGCGGTTGGAATTCCTTTGCTGACCTCCTCGGCGTGGCTGGGGCCGGAGAGAACGGCAGTCTCACACTGCGGAATCTCCTCACTGATCTGATCCGTGAGAAGGGCCAGCGAGTCCGCTTCAATTCCCTTGGCGACATTGACGATGACCAGTCCGTCACGCACATAAGGACGGAGCTGCCGTGCCGTGCGCCGGGTAAATGCGGAAGCCACAGCCATCACTACGAAATCCGGCTCTTTCATCGCCTCAGCAAGATCGAGAGTGAGATGAATGTCTTCCGGAACAGGGACACCCGGAAGATTGGGATGCTCATGATTCTCCCGGATCGCCTCGATCTCACGGGGCACCGCGGACCAGAGCGTGACATCATGGCCATTGTTGTGAAGGAGAATGGCATTGCCCATTCCCCAGGTTCCTGCGCCAAGTACTGTAACCTTCATATCTTCCTCCGATCGTAATTTTCTGATTATCCTTCTTCCGCCTGGTGAAAATTCACTGTTCCTGCTGCAGTATTGGTTCCCAGCGTCAATGATCCGCGGCATGACTGCCGAAGCTCAGTCGATTCTCCGTGCCGTGGATCAGCCTTCGGATATTGGAGCGATGGCGGAACAGCGCGAGAGCCCAGATCAGCAGGACGATCACGCTGGATTCCGCAAATGCAGCTCCGAAAACGCTAAGGAGTCCAAGATGTCCCATGATCAGCCACTCCAGAAAAAATCCGGTTTCCACACAGATTGAGCCGACGGAAACATATCTTGTGACGGCAGTGGCAATGAGAAAGGTGACTGCCGCAATCAACACCAGCCGCCAGTCGAGGATCAACAGAAGGGCACCCGTTACGGTAATTCCCTTGCCACCACGGAACTTCAGATAAAAGGGATAATTGTGACCAAGTGTTACTCCGAACCCGGTATACAGAAGAATCAGGATTCCCCTCTCATCATGATAAATGCCATGGTTAAACAGATGAATCGTCAGGATGCATGCCAGCCATAGCTTGATCAGATCTCCGGCGAAAACA